>JACJXQ010000008.1:603344-905016 GCA_020636495.1 Chitinophagales bacterium
GATGCTAAGTATATGGCCATGTCTGTGGGCACCATGTACGCGGCAATCAAATATGGTAAGAATGCGATGGGCTCTTATGCCAGCCAACTGGATATCAAACAGCGCTGGATGGTAATAGCATATATTAAGAAGATGCAGGCCGACAATGGTGGCAGCCCCTTTACTTTAGGCGCTGCTGAGCAAACGGCAATGGCTGCACATGAGGAGACTGAAACAACAACACACTAAAAGATTTAATAAACGTACTTCTAATAGCATACACAATGAATGAACGTTTTGAGTTCCCGGCAAGAATTAAGAAGACCAGTATCGCATTAATGGTGATAGGCTTGCTGGTACTTATAATAGGTGGAGTAACTATGCTGGGTAGTAGTGACCACAATGCCCAAACACGCTTTTGGTTAGTGCTCTTGCAAACCAGTGTATTCTTTTTGCTGGTAACTGTAGCGAGTGTATTTATACAGGCAGCTGCATCGCTGGCTCAGGGTGGCTGGCTGGTAGCCTACAAAAGGGTGCCCGAAGCGATAGGCGCCAATGTATGGGTATTCGGTTTGATAGCAGGCATAGTATTAATGTACATCGCATTCGGATTTAATGTTGGTGGTCACAACCCGATTTACCACTGGGTACATCCTGAAGGAGACGCTGTGCTGGAAGGTAAATCAGCATTCCTGAATAAGGGCATGTTTGCAGGTTTCACTATTGTTACTATAGCTTTATGGGCTTTCTTCGGTCGCAAATTCCGTGCATTATCACTGGCTCAGGAAAAAGCGCCTAAGAATAGCACAAAGATTTACTGGACCATGTTCAAATGGTCTGCAGGTTTCCTGTTGGTATACGCGTTGACACAAATGAGCACTACACCATGGATGTGGATCATGAGTATTGATGCTCACTGGTATTCTACCATGTTCAGCTGGTACACTTTTGCCAGTGCGTTCGTGAGCGGCATGGCAATTATTATGTTGTTCGTCCTAACTATCAAGAACCAGGGACAATTTGAGTTGGTAAGCAAAGAGCACATCCACGATATTGGTAAATTCATGTTCGCTTTCAGTATATTCTGGACCTATGTATGGTTTGACCAGTACATGCTGATTTGGTACAGTAATATACCTGAAGAAACAACATATTTTAAAATTCGCCAGCAAGGGCCCTACTCACTGATATGGTATGCGGTATTCATTATCAACTTCTGTATGCCGGTACTCATATTAATGTCACGCCCAAGTAAACGTAACTATTTTACCGTTACCTTTATGGCAATGGCTATAATATTCGGTCACTGGCTGGATTTCTATATCATGACGATGCCTGGTCCGTTAGGAGCCAACTGGCAGTTGAACTGGTATGAGCTGGGTATTTTTGCAGGTTTTGCAGGTTTGCTGATGTTCCTGGTGTATACGACATTATCAAAGGCATCATTAGTACCTGCTAATCATCCGTTGCTGAAAGAAGCTATCTTGCACGAAAGTCCATAAGATAGAGGTGTGAGTAAGAACAACAAGAATTTAATTAATAAAAGAAACTATTAAGATAACTGACCATGTCGGGATTTATTTCAATATTTTTAACGTGTCTGGTATTCTTTATCATATACCAGATCGCTAAGGCAAGTGAATTAGCTTCCATTCTTAGGGGTGAAGAAAAGTCCAGGGCACAAACCAACCGTTTAATGGCCTGGTTGTTAGTGCTGATGTTCCTGCTAGGATTGTGGGGCGTTTACGAGTGTCACTTCTCGTTGATTGACAAAATGTTGCCGGTATCAGCGTCTGACCACGGAGTACAGTACGACAAAATGTTGCTGATTACGCTCTTGGTGACAGGTGTCGTATTCTTCCTGACACAGACAACTCTGTTTTGGTTTGCATTTAAATACCAGTCCGGCGACAAGCGTACCTCCGTTTTCTTCGCGCACAACAATAAATTGGAAATGGTATGGACAACTATCCCAGCGATAGCCATGGCTATACTCGTGATAGTAGGTTTGAAGAACTGGAATATTATGGCATCAGAAGCTCCGAAAGAGGCAATGGTTGTTGAAGTAGTAGGTAAGCAATTTAACTGGATAGTGCGCTACCCGGGCAAAGATGGAGTTTTGGGCAAAAGGGATTTTCGCAGTATTAATGATATTGATAATGTACTGGGTCTTGATTGGAGTGACAAGAACAATATGGATGATATCATCCTGCAAAATGGTGAGCTCCACTTGATAAAAGACAAACCTGTGAAGCTCGTTATCGGTTCTCGAGATGTAATACATGATGTTGGTTTACCTCACTTCCGTATGAAAATGGATGCCGTGCCTGGTATCATCACTACAATGTGGTTCACCCCAACGGTTAGTACCGAGGAAATGAAACAGATCACCGGAAACCCGGACTTTGTTTATGAAATATCATGTGACCAGATGTGTGGTAAAGGCCACTATTCTATGAGAGGAACCGTGATAGTACATACGCAAGAGGAGTATGATGCATGGATAGCAGGACAGCAGTCTTATTATGCTATGAATAATGCTCCGGCTGAGCAGCCTGAACAGAAAACTGATAGTGTTAACGCAATAACGATGAAGTAATCGTTCCGATACGATCCGGGACAAAAAAAGTGCAAAAAATGAGCGACGTTATCATTCAAGGACCTAATGTAGCGCACACAGAACATGCGCATGGAGAGCATCATGGCCACGAACACCATGAGCAGCATTTCATTTTGAAATGGATATTCAGTATGGACCATAAAGTGATAGGAAAACAATTCCTGATCACGGGTATATTCTGGGCCGTAGTGGGTGCATTGATGTCTGTATTTTTCCGTTTACAGTTAGGTTTCCCCGACGAGACTTTCCCGATCATGGAGAAATTCCTTGGCGAGTGGGCAAAAGGCGGTAAACTATCTCCCGAATTCTACTATGCGTTGGTGACTATGCACGGTACAATACTGGTATTCTTTGTGTTGACGGCAGGTCTGAGCGGTACATTCGCCAACCTGCTCATTCCTCTGCAGGTAGGTGCACGTGATATGGCTTCACCATTTATGAACATGTTGTCTTATTGGTTCTTCTTTCTGGCAAGTGTAGTGATGTTCATCTCTCTGTTTGTACAGACAGGTCCTGCATCAGGTGGCTGGACTACCTATCCTCCATTGAGCGCACTGAAAGAGGCGTCTTTGGGCTCTGGCTTGGGTATGGATCTTTGGTTGGCAAGTATGTCATTGTTTGTGGTTTCGTCACTGTTGGGTGGCCTTAACTACATCTCTACTATCTTAAATATGCGTACCAAGGGTATGACCATGACCCGTATGCCATTAACTATCTGGGCATTGTTGTTCACGGCTGTATTGGGTGTATTGTCATTCCCGGTTCTGTTCTCTGGTTTCGTGCTGCTGATATTTGACCGTAACTTCGGTACCAGCTTCTACTTGTCAGAAATATTCATTGCAGGCAAAGCTCTGCCTAACATCGGTGGTTCTCCAATCCTGTACCAACACTTGTTCTGGTTCCTGGGTCACCCTGAGGTGTATATCATTATGCTTCCAGGCATGGGTATGGCTTCTGAGGTATTATCATGCCACAGCCGTAAACCTATATTTGGTTATTTTGCGATGATCATATCATTAATAGGTATCACAGTTCTGGCCTTCCTGGTATGGGCACACCATATGTTTGTAACGGGTATGAGTCCGTTCCTGGGTTCAATATTCGTATTACTTACTTTATTGATCGCTGTCCCATCTGCTGTAAAAGTGTTCAACTGGCTGACAACTATGTGGAAAGGTAATATCAGGCTGAACGTACCAATGATGTTCGCTATAGGTTTCGTTTCCCTGTTTATTTCAGGTGGTCTTACGGGTATCTTCCTGGGTAACTCAGCACTTGATATCCATCTGCACGACACTTACTTTGTAATTGCCCACTTTCATATTGTAATGGGTGTGAGTGCATTCTTCGGTATGTTTGCCGGCGTATACCACTGGTTCCCGAAAATGTTTGGTCGATTTATGAACAATACCCTCGGTTACATTCACTTCTTCCTGACATTCATCGGTGCTTACCTGATATTCTGGCCGATGCACTATGAAGGTATAGCTGGTATGCCACGTCGTTACTACGATTACTCTGCATGGGAGTCGTTCAGTCAGTTTGACAGTCTGAACAGTTTCATCAGTATCGCGGCCATCCTGGTATTCTTTGCACAATTGTTGTTCGTGGTTAACTTCTTCGTAAGTATCTTCCGCGGCCGTAAGTGCCTGGTTCAAAATCCATGGGGTTCTCCTACACTTGAGTGGACGACTAAGATCAACCCGGGACACGGTAACTGGGAAGGTGAGATACCAACCGTATATCGTTGGCCATACGATTACAAGGATGACGGCAACGGGAATGACTTCATTCCACAGACTGTTCCGCTGAAAGAAGGCGAAGAGTCACACTAATTCGGACGTTTACCATTATTATATACAAGGCTGCCTTCTGGCAGCCTTTTTTGCTGGCAATAATGTTAAATCCGCAGTTATTAACAAATACCTGAAAACAATTTCAGTTGTATATAGTTTTAATGTTAGCGGTTGACAAATAGCTAAAAGTATATACCAACAATAAAAAAACAGATACTATGGTAAACAACGGAGAACATATAGGCGATATGACAACAATGGTAACTGTTACCAATACAGCGATTAAACGCGGGTATACGGAGAACTTCAAGATGACCACAAAAGGTTTGTATGCTCCTACTACAAAAATAAGCTACCTGCCGAATGAGGTTGTTATAGATAACTTTTATCGTTTTGAAGGCCAGTCGTCACCTGAAGATAATGCTATTCTATATTTGATTACATCTCATGACGGGATAATGGGCATGCTGATAGATAGTTATGGGGCTGATGCAAATGAAGATATCAGTAAGTTTATTAAAGAGGTTGAGGATATACAGAAGACAGTTTCAGGCCATGAACAGAAACCTCTCTAATTGTGAGATTTTGCTATTGCTTCCAGGTAATAAGCAGCAGCAGGTTAATAGCGGTTGCAACAGCAAAGATGATAGCCAATGTAGTTTTGCCAGAACTGTAGAGCAATGTTGTAGCTATACCAAATAGCAGTAGTTTGCCCGATATCTTTACAGGCAGTTCGAGAGTGATTATTGCCTTAGGTGATAGGAATATGCCCCATATGCCAATAAAAATTGCCGGTACTCCGATGCCTGCAAGTATTCTTATCAGCAGGCTATGTTTAAGATGAAACCCCCAGTATGCCACTATTGCCAGCATACAAATCTCAAGCGTGAATGCTAATACAAGGTTCAGTGTTTTAATAATACCCAACATAATAAACCGGATTATATATTGAAAATACAACAGCCCCGAATGTACGGGGCTGTTGTAAAAATCATATTAGTTGTTGACCAGTTTCTCAATTGCGGTATCATATGCATCTTTCCAATCGTTGATGCTACCCCAGTTCTCGCCGTCAATAGCAATATTGCCATCTGCTTTTACACGTCCTATTGGAACATGGTAGTGACCTTCCATAGCCGCTTCAAACGCATGTCTTTCTTCGTGACTCACACTCACTACCACTCGGCACTGTCCTTCGCCAAACAACCAGGCATCTTTACGGATGTTGGCATCGCTGGTCACTTCAAAACCCATGTTGTTCTTAAAGCAGCTTTCAATCAATGTGGTGAACAACCCACCTTCTGATATGTCATGTGCAGAGTGAACCATTTTATTGCGGGCTACTTTCAGCACTCGTTGTTGTAGTTGGTGTTCCTCTTCCATATCGAAGTATGGGGCCGGGCTGTACTCTACGTTACATAGTTTGTGCAGGTACTCTGAACAGTTAATATCACCCCTGTTTTCACCAATTACATATATCAGATCGCCATCATTTTTGAAATACATGGTCATTTTCTGCTCCAGGTGATCCAGAACGCCTACCATACCAATGGTTGGTGTAGGATAAACCGGTCCGTCATCGCTGCTTTGGTTGTAGAAGCTTACGTTGCCGCCCGTAACAGGCGTGCTTAACTTACGGCAAGCATCGCCCATGCCTTTAATTGCATTTTCGAATTGGTAGTATACTTCAGGATTGTAAGGATTCCCAAAGTTCAGGCAATTAGTTACTGCTACTGGTTCACCACCACTACATACTATATTACGTGCTGCTTCACTTACAGCAATCATAGCTCCTTTGTACGGGTCGGCAAACACATAACGGCTGTTACAGTCTGTTGTGCAGGCTATGCCTTTTGTGCTGCCATGCACACGAACAACGGGGGCATCACTTGGCTCATTGGTTTGTGTATTTCCAGTGCCTACCATACTGTCATACTGATCGTATACCCAACGCTTGGAGGCTATAGTAGGTAGCTGTATCAACTGTTTTGCAGTAGCTTTCAGATCGGCCGGTACAGGCACTTCATCCTGTACAAACGCACTTATCTTCTTTAAGTATTCGGGTGTTTTTGACTCTCTGGTATAAACAGGAGCACCACCGCCCAGCACCAGGCTTTCGGCAGGTACATCAGCTACCAGCTCATCATTCATGTAATATTTCAAACGACCGTCTGTAGTTACTTCTCCTATCTGCTCGCAGTGGATATCCCACTTGTCGAATATCTTCTGTACTTCAGCCTCACGTCCTTTTTTTACAACTATCAACATACGCTCCTGGCTTTCACTCAAGAGCATTTCCCATGGCAGCATATTGTCCTGACGGGTTGGTACTTTGTCCAGGTGAATGATCATGCCATGTTCACCTTTGGCGCTCATCTCGCTGCAAGAGCAGGTGATACCTGCAGCACCCATGTCCTGCATACCTATCAGTGCGCCGGTAGGAATCACTTCAAGGCAGGCTTCTAATAATTTTTTCTCTTCAAACGGATCGCCTACCTGTACGGATGGCAGGTCATTAGCACTATCTTCTGTTATATCTGCTGACGCGAATGAAGCACCACCTATCCCGTCTTTACCAGTTGCAGCACCAACAATAAATACTGAGTTGCCTTCTCCGTGCGAAGTGGCGGAAACAGTTTGTCCAGCTTTTACAACGCCCACGCTCATGGCATTCACCAAAGGGTTGGTCTGGTAACAACTTTCAAAGTATATCTCACCACCAACGGTCGGTACGCCAAAGCAGTTGCCATAGTGGCCGATACCTTTTACTACTCCTTTCAGAAGCCACTTTGTCTTAGGATTATCCAGCCTGCCGAAACGCAGTGAGTTAAGCGCTGCGATAGGGCGTGCCCCCATAGTAAATATATCGCGGTGTATTCCACCCACACCTGTTGCAGCGCCCTGGAAAGGTTCAATTGCGCTGGGGTGATTATGACTTTCTATTTTGAATACGCATCCAAGCCCGTCACCTATATCTACCAGGCCGGCATTCTCTTCACCGGCTTTCACCAGCAGTTTGTCACCATCACGTGGTAATGTCTTTAATAACGTAATAGAATTTTTGTAGCTGCAATGCTCACTCCACATTACCGAGTACATGGCTAACTCGTTGAAGTTGGGCGTGCGTCCCAGGATTTCTTTTATCTGTTCAAACTCTTGTTCTAAAAGGCCAAGTTGTTTGGCTTGTTCTAATGTTGCCAGCATATCGGCAGTTAGTTTAAAATGTGGTATAAAATAGAGATGCAAAAGTACATCTTTCGTAGCCAATTGGGAAAACTCATTCAAGTTAAACTCATCACCGGATACCTATTAGATAAAATTTAAAAGCATTAATGTATTAAAAATAATATTGATTAAATAAAAAAATCTATGTTAATACAATGTAACGAATGCTCGTATCAATTAAATGTATTATTTTTTAATACAAATGCAAAGTCTTGATAGTCAAATCATAGCTTAAAAATCAATCATAATAAATTATTTTAATATCAAAAAATGTTGCACATAGCGTAAAATTTCCATTTTTTTGATAGGGCTGAGTTTATTACATTTGTGTCAAGTTGTGAATTTAATGGGTTAGTAAGTAAGAGCCGCGGGATTCTTCCGGTGGCTCTTTTCTTTTGTATTAACTTTAGCGCATGGCAAAGACCAAATCAGCTTTTTTCTGTCAGCAATGCGGATACGAGGCCCCCAAATGGGCCGGCAAATGCCCGTCCTGCGGGGCCTGGAATAGTTTTGTGGAAGAGGTTATCCAGCGGGAAGACAAATCGAAAACCAAGGTGACCGATTGGGATGACGCGGCTAAGGAGCTGCGCAAAGCCCGTAAACTGGACGATATCACGCCCCAGAATGAGGCCCGTATCATAGCCCCTGATGTTGAACTGAACCGTGTATTGGGTGGTGGTGTAGTGCCCGGGTCGGTAATTCTCATAGCAGGTGAACCGGGCATCGGTAAGTCTACTTTATTCCTGCAATGTGCACTGCAGTGGAATAATATTTCTATATTATATGTATCGGGAGAGGAGAGTGCTGAGCAGGTAAAACTGCGCGCGGAAAGATTGGGTGTAAAGAATGAAAACCTCTACTTACTCACGGCAACTGATACGGCAACTATTTTCAAAGAAGTAAAAAATGTACGTCCGCAATTAATAATTGTTGATTCGATACAGACATTGGAATCACCTTATGTAGAGTCGGCAGCAGGTAGTGTGTCGCAGGTGCGTGAGTGCGCGGCTGAGCTGCAACGTTTCGCCAAGTCGAGCAATGTACCTGTTTGCATCATAGGCCATATTACAAAGGACGGTTCCATTGCCGGCCCAAAGATTCTGGAGCATATGGTTGATACGGTATTACAGTTTGAAGGTGATCGACATTATGCCTACCGTATTCTGCGTACTATAAAAAACCGTTTCGGTTCAACATCTGAAATGGGTATATACGAAATGGTGACAACAGGCATGCGTCCTGTATCCAATCCGTCTGAAATATTATTGTCTCAACACGACGAACCCCTCAGTGGTATAGCCATAGCGTCTACAATGGAGGGCTTGCGCCCGCTGATGATAGAAGTTCAGGCATTGGTAACACAGGCTGTATATGGCACGCCGCAACGTACTGTAAGCGGTATGGACCTGCGCAGGCTGCAATTGTTGCTGGCCGTATTGGAAAAACGTGGCGGTTTCCATTTTGGTGCCAAGGATGTATTTGTGAATATAGCGGGTGGTATCAAAGTAGAAGATCCGTCTATAGAACTGGCAGTGGTATGTGCATTACTATCTTCTTACGAAGATAAAGCCCTGCCTTCTAATATATGTTTGGTGGGAGAGGTGGGCCTGTCGGGCGAGATACGCGCGGTAAACAGGATAGACCAACGCATAGCAGAGGCTGATAAGCTGGGTATGGATGTGATACTGATACCCAAAGCCAATGCCAAAGGGCTGGACATGAAGAATTATAAGATAGAAGTGAAGACCGTGAATAAAGTAGAGGATGTGTACAGGATGTTGTTTTAATAATTATGCACTTAGAACGATCAACATATATTATTGATATCAGCTTGGAACAATTCTCTGAATACGGAGAACATTATAATGTTAAGCAGTACACTAATGGAGACATATATAATGTCCTCGTTATCACCTGTAATGCGAGTGAAGGGAATATGATATCAAAAGCAGTTATTAATGCTGCCGGAGCAATATTAGAGCCTCATAAAGACAGAATGATAACTGAAGATAAGTCTATCGTTATATGTGTTGGAGGTGATATCTGCTGTTTGAGTATACCAAACCTGGATTTAGAATGGAGGGTTTTGGCTGATGAGGCTTGTTGTTTTTCAATTCAAAGATTTAGTAATGGTTATATAGTACATGGAGAACTGGCAATTACGCATATAAGTTTAAAGGGTGAAATAATTTGGCAGTTTTCAGCAAGAGATATATTTGTTACTTATCAACCGGTGGAAAATGGTTTTGTCATAGAGAACGATATCATTAAAGTCACTGATTGGCAAGGCTTTGAGTATCATTTGGATAAAAATGGCAATTGTATAAAAGAATTTAAATGTTAGCATGAACAGTCTGATAGAAGGTCTGAGTCACCTTGTCTACCCGCGCCTGTGCGAGGGGTGTAGCAAACCCTTGCTGGCAGAGGAACAGGTGCTGTGTCTGAATTGCAGTATATATAACCTGCCACGCACGGCATACCACCATATTCACGAGAATGAAACCTTCATGCGATTTGCCGGCAGGGTGCGGATAGAAAAAGCTACATCACTGGCATATTTTACCCCAAATGGACTGCTGCAACACCTTTTGCATGGGCTGAAATATGATGGTAAAAAAGAAATAGGCACCTACCTGGGTACACAACTGGGCTACGACCTGTTGCAAACCAACTGGCAAGAGGGTATTGATGCTATTGTTCCCGTGCCATTGCACCCTGAAAAGGAGGCTATACGCGGCTTTAACCAGGCTTTGCTCATAGCTGAGGCCATAAGTAATGTGTTAAGCCGACCGGTATTAAAAAAAATAATAAAGCGTACCCGTTTTACAGAGACACAGACCCAGAAAACGAGAGAGGAGCGTATGGAGAACATGCAAGGCGCTTTCGAGGTGTTGAAGGTGGAACAGCTGCGGGATAAACACATATTGTTAATTGATGATGTATTGACCACGGGAGCTACTTTAGAGGCTTGTGCACAGTGTTTATTAGCAGTTTCAGGGGTTAAGGTGAGCATTGCCACTATTGGTATTGCCGGGTGACAAAGAATTATTATTTTCAATTCTACCTAACTTATTGCATTTTAGCAGTATTAGAACTAATTTAAAGGCAATTTTTATATAGGCTGTCCTATTTAGATCAATACAAAAGAAACTTTATGAAAAAACATTTTTTGCTCATCGGTTCGTTGCTGTTCTCATCAATGGTATTCGGTGCGGGCTACCAGCTCAACCTGCAAGGCATGAGGCAACTGGCTATGGGTGGTACAGGTGTAGCAGTACCGTGGGATGCATCTACTATTTTTTACAACCCGGCAGGCCTTACATCCATCCGCAACGTGCAGGTATATGGTAGTATGAATGCGCTTATGCCGCGTACACGTTATGTATCAGCGCCTACGGGCACAGACATACAAGACGCTGCTGCGAAAACATACACGCCGTTCAATGTGTATATAGGTGGGCCATTAGCATATAAAAGTCCCGTTAGTATCGGCCTTGGTGTATATACTCCATTTGGTACGGGTATCAGCTGGGATGACAACTGGACGGGTAGGTATATGGTGCAGAGTATTAGTTTGCAGACAGTTTTCTTTCAGCCTACTGTGAGCTATCAACTTACTGATGAGATATCAGTAGGTGCCGGTTTTGTATATGCAATAGGCAATTTTGATTACACAAAAGCACTGCCTCTTACCAATGCTAACGGACAGGAAGCTAATGCTGAGCTTACCGGCAAAGGACATGGTGTAGGTTACAACCTGGGTATACATATCAAAGCGAATGAGAATGTACAATTTGGTATCAACTACCGCTCGCAAGTGAATATGAAAGTGAAACGCGGTTATGCCAGGTTCTCCAATATACCTTCCTCGGTGTCTTCATCATTTATCAACACAGCATTTGAATCAAGTCTGCCAATGCCGCAGGTATTGTCTATCGGTATGGGCTGGCAGATCAACGAGAACCTGAAGTTGCAGGTAGATGCGAATTATACAGGTTGGGCTGCTTACGATACACTGAGTTTTGATTTCGAAAATAATACGGACAAGTTGGATGATATACATTCAGCCCGTCGTTACAGGAACACGGTTACACTTCGTGCGGGTGTTCACTATACTTTCAGGAACGATCGCTGGGCAGGTATGTTGGGAACAGCATATGACCCGTCTCCTGTAAGGGAAGGTTTCCTGGGGCCGGACCTGCCTGATGCCAAGCGCTGGTTAGCAACAGGTGGTTTGTCTTTCAAAATATCTGAAAGGTTATCTGCTATAGGTGTTGTAGAATATGTATTTTCTGAAGTACGTACAGGCTTAAGTACAGAGAATGGTTTCAAGGGTAAATACCATACCAAAGTGATCAACCCGGGATTGGCTATTACTTACGATTTCAACTAAAACAATTAATTCAACTGCAATGAAGAAGTTATATATATTAGGTTTGGCGGTATGCGGAATGGCTGCGTGTAAACCCAACATAGAGCCAAAAGCACCTGAAAGAGGCGATGCCGATTTCAGTGCATACCTGGCAGCAGGTAGCTCGCACACTGCGGGTATCATGGATGGTAGTTATTACCTGGACGGACAGATGAACAGTTACCCCGCAATGCTGGGCGAAGCTTTCAATGCCGTAGGCGGCGGAAATTTCAAACAACCATTGGTACCGGGTAATCACGGCTGGCCAATTGGCAAACTGATACTGGATTATGTACAAGGGCCATGCGACAGTACGCCAAGATTAGCACCCAGGCCTTTTACAGGGGCATTGGATACTACAGGAACTGCCAGCAATATATATAGTAGCGAAGGCCCGTTCGGTAATATGGGTATACCAGGTAGTAAAGTTACAGACTACCTGATTCCCGGTTATGCAATGGCTAATCCGTTTGCGGCACGCATGTTCAAGAAAGCTCCTACTGCCAGGGCTGTAGACGAATTATTATTACCTGAGCATACTTTCTTTACATTATGGCTGGGTATGAATGATGTACTGGACTATGCTACTATGGGTGGCGACACTGCCGGTCCGTCTAAATTCCGTAACAAGCTTACAGAGCAAAGCAACTTCAGAACTGCATACGACAGCGTATTGAATACACTGACCCGTAACGGTGCCAAAGGTGTGGTTATGACCATCCCCGATGTATTGGATATGCCATTCTTCAATGTTATTCCGGCTAATGGTCTTGAGCTGAATGCAAAAGATGCTAATGCGCTCAACCTGGCTTATAACAGCACACAGGTGCACTTTGATGTAGGTATGAACTATTTCGTTATCGAAGACCCGAAACAACCAACCGGATTCAGGCAATTGGTTGCAGGCGAAAAAGTAAGAATGGATGTACCCATCGATTCTATTAAATGTAAAGGTTGGGGTTCTAAAGTGCCAATGCCTGCACGTTATGTAATAACATCGGATGAGGTTTTGGCTATCAACAATGCTATAGAAGGTTATAACTCCTCTATAATTAAACTGGCAGCAAGCTATAAAGTCGCAGCTTCTGATGTAAGGTTCTTCATGCGTGGCGTTACTGATAACGGCATACAGTTCAACGCTGCTGATTACAGTGTGAAATTCGTTTCAGGTGGTATATATTCTTTAGATGGTATACATTTCACTGGCAGGGGTAACGCTTTGCTGGCAAACAGTGTGATAGGGACTATCAATGAGTATTACGGTTCATCATTACCACCTATTGATGTGAATCGTTTTTCACAGGTACGTTTACCATAATTATATTTCAACGATATATTTTATAGCCCCTGCTATGCAGGGGCTTTTTATTATTGGGTAGGTCTGTATACATTACCTTCTTTGCCTACAACAGTTATTTGTTGGCGGCGGATAAATCTCGGGTTTTGGTAAAATAACAGGGTCCTGTCATCTATATATACATTTTCCAGCGACCAGATATCAGAAAATGCGTTTGTTAGCCTGATAACTCCACAACGTACAGCATCCAGTTCTTGCAGCTTTTGCATTTTCGATACAGATTCAGGTATGGTGATCAGCAGGTTGCGGTTAATATAAAAGAAATGCAACTCGTCAAGGTCACCAATGTTCTCAGGAAGATCTTGCAGGTAATTGTTGCCAACATCCAGTAATTCCAGTTTCCTGAGTTGTGTAATGCCTGCCGGCAGATGCCTGAACCGGTTCCAGTTCAGCCTCAGTACTGTCAGGTTCTTTAATTTACCGATGCTTTCAGGTAGCGTGTCCAGTTCATTACCTGAAAAGCTAAGTTCATTTAGTTTGTGCAGGTTGCCGATGCAGTCAGGTACCTGTATGATGCCATTATAGGCCAACGATAGCTCTTCAAGTTGTGTCATATTACAAAGATCCTCAGGAATATTTGCTATATGGTTCCTTACCAGGAGCAGAGTTTTTAGTTTTTTACATCTGAACAATGACGGTGGTAACTTGCTGATGTTGTTATTGCTTAGATTTAGTTCTTCAAGATTCGGGAATTGATCCAGCACGTCAGGAATGCTATCCATTTGCTGGAAGGTGATCTTGATCTTGCGTACCTCATGCCTGTTTTTTAAAGCGGCTTCCCAACTTCTGTAGTCGCCATAATTACCTGCCCGTACCTGGTATGCTGCCAATAATATGACAAAATACAGGATGATATGTTTGCTCATGATATGCTCTTTATGTAGGTCATCTGATAACGGTTCACTTAAAGTTACGAATAGCTGTAATATTATCTGTCATGTGATTTTCTCCCTTTCTGTATCTATACATCAGATGCATCAGTTGTGTCTTATGTATCTTTGCGGTACAATTTTAACTATGGGTAAATTATTTACGGTATTGTGTTGCCTGTTTATGTTTACGGCACCAGCACAGGAGCAAAAGAAATTACTAAGTCCAAAAGCATCATCAACTTATGGCGATGTCTCTGTGACATATGGCCAGCCTTCTAAAAGAGGTCGTGTGATATTCGGTGGCCTGGTACCTTACGATTCGGTATGGCGTACAGGTGCCAATGAGGCTACAGAGATAACATTTAAGAAAGATGCTGTTTTTGCCGGTAAAAAAATAAAAGCAGGTACCTACACACTGTTTACTATCCCTTCAGAAAGACAATGGCAGATCATCCTGAATAAACAACTGGGACAGTGGGGGGCTTATGAGTATGATAAGTATAAACGTAAGAATGTACTACGGGTTACAACACCTGTTTATGAGTTGAAGGATATGCTGGAAAAGCTGACTATTACTGTAAAAAAGGACAGTTTATCTATTGAATGGGACAGAACAGGTGTAGCTGTTCCGGTCGAAATATTAAAATAGATATTAGAGCATAATATGTTATTCCTGTTTCGTCGGTTAATCTTCCCGTTTCGTCTTATTTCAATTTTCTATGGATATATGGCGATATATATTTGTATCAGCTTCTTAAAGGAGCTTTATTCCAAGAGCATAGGAGTAAACATAGGTAAACGGCAAAACAGTGGCACGCTTTCCAGCGTGCTATTGTTATTTTATACCCGGTCTTCAGCTATATCTATCCATGCTCCGGTTCTCACCCGCTAATTTTGTCTATATTAACGTTCTATTTTAAAGATTATGAAGATCATACCAGGAGATATTAAGACAGGCCAGTTGCATGGTTATTTATTAGGTGCAGTGGCTCCCCGCCCTATATGTTTTGCCAGTACTGTGGATGAAGATGGAAGGCCTAATCTTTCGCCTTTCAGCTTTTTCAATGTTTTTGGCAGCAAACCACCTATCGTGGTATTCTCTCCGGCACGCAGGGTTAGGGATAATACTACCAAGCATACCCTGGAAAATGCCAGGCGAACAGGAGAGGTTGTTATCAATATAGTCAATTACAATATCGTGCAGCAGATGAACCTTGCGAGCTGCGAATACCCGGAAGGTGTTGATGAGTTTGTCAAATCGGGCCTCACACCCATTGCGTCCGATTTTGTAAAGCCTTTCAGGGTAAAAGAATCTCCCGCACAACTGGAGTGCAAAGTGAAAGAGATTATAGAGACAGGCAAGGAAGGCGGTGCCGGCAACCTTATTGTGTGCGAGGTAGTATGTATGCACCTGGACGATAATGTATTAGATGCAAACGGTATCATTGACCCGAATAAAATAGACCTGGTAGCCAGGATGGGCGCTAATTATTATTGCCGTGCCTCGGGCAATGCGGTATTTGAAGTGACAAAACCCAATCTTGAATTAGGTGTAGGCGTAGATATGTTGCCTCAATCTATAAGGAAGAGCCACATACTCACGGGTAACGATCTGGGTATATTAGGCAATTGCACTTCTGTTCCTGCCAAAGATCCCAACTTTACTGATATAGAACTAAACCGCTTGTTGGCAGACAATAAAGGCGATAAAGCAGCTACAGAAGCTGCTATGCATAGCTATGCCCGTTTGTTAATAGCAGCAGGCGAAATTGATAAAGCTTGGCAGGTATTATTATTCGATATTTCGTAACTTATTGATATACAGATTTCTGTGTTGTAAATTTTGTTAACGCCCGGTTAACTGGTTGCAAATGCACCGTTAACCGGGCGTAAATATTTCCCATATGTGTACCGGCGTCGCATCTTTGTATCGTCAATAACGACAAACACAAACAACAAACATTTTTTAAACAAACAACCAAACTAACAAAAACAGACAATTATGAAAAAGATCATCGCAATCGCAGTTTTCGCTTCAATCGGTTTCGAAGCTAACGCTCAAAACCAGGCTAACCAAACCTCTTCCGCTTCTCAAACTACCAACCTGGTACTGAGCAACGCAATCGAGATCACTTTTACAGGTAACAGCTCTGCTACAGGTGCTGACGTGACTATCCCTTTCACAACAGTTAACGACTACGCTAATGGTGTTGAGAGTGATGCACAGGAACTGAAAGTACGTTCTAACAAGAATTTCTCAGTAGCTGTTAAAGCTAACGCTACAAACTTCTCATATACAGGTAACACTACCCCGGCTCCAACTATGCCTGTAAGTGGTGTTCTGGCAGTAAAAGTAACAGCTAATGGTACAGGTGGTTCTATAGCCAGCCCGTTCTCTTCAACTGCTTACTCTACCCTGACAGCTTCTAACCAGGACCTGATCACAGCAGCTGACCGTGGTGGCAACCAGACTTTCAGTGTAAAGTATAAAGCTACTCCAGGTTTCGCTTACCCTGCAGGTACTTACGCAGTAGACGTAGTGTACACTGCTACTCAGGAATAAGTTTTGTCTCTCTCGTAATAATTAAAAAAGCCCCTGCTTCTGCAGGGGCTTATTGCGTATATACAGTTCATTCTTGTTTGTTAATTACTTGTTAATGGCTTGTAAAGCGGTCGTTAATGAACATGTTAACATTTGAAGCATTGACACTCCCTGACCATATTTGCATGGTTACAAGGGGATACAATTTTAGCTTGACATACATACAGGGGAAAGAATACATCATCAGCCATTTATTGCATCCGTTATTTATAGAGGAAAAAGAAACATACAGAATATTGTCGGCAAGCCGTGTTTGCCGGTAAATGTTCTGAGTAAGAGTCTCTCTCTTATCCCTTATATACAGAGGTCCTTTTCAGGGCCTCTATTTTTTTGACAATATAAAAACGCCCGTAGGTAGAAACATACGGGCGTTTATCATTTTATGATAATACTAATTACATCTGTTGATTAGCAACCAGGTGCACCTGGAGGTTCACTTCAGGGCGAATGAACTTGTCACCCAGGCTCTGATCATTTCCATACACCATCTCCCACTGTGTACGGTCAATATTAAAATTGGCATCGGCTGTTACGTTGCCATTGTTCATGTCAACTTTGGCTGGGAAAGTTATGCTTTTGGTGATACCCTTTAAGGTCAGGTTACCTGTGATCATATGTGTGGCATCTTTCATTACAAGGGCATTTGTGTCACCTGTACCCTCAGTTACATTGGTGATCTCAAATGTGCCGGTAGGATGATTTTCTGCATCGAAGAAGTCCGGGCTCAGCAGGTGACCCTGCAATTTTGCGTTATACTCATCGTTCTGATCATCGGGTGCCAGGCTTTTGATGTCAATGGTAAAGTTGCCACCTTGCAGCATATTGTCAGAGACAATAAGTGTCCCGTTTTGCAGGCTGAATGTACCATGGTGTTGACCAACCGGCTTGGTACCAACCCACTCTACCTTACTCTGGTTCACATCAGCTACATAATCTGTACCTGTTACCTGTTCTGTTTCTTGTGCTTCAGAGGCTTCCGCGTTATCAGCTTTGGGTGCGTCCTGGCATGAGGCAAGTAAAATGGTGCCTGATAAAATTGTCAAAAATAATTTATTAGTGTACATACATTAATTGTTTCAACAAATGTATGTACATAAATGTTATGATAGTGTTACATTGCACTAAGGAATTTCTATATCGGTATAATGAAAAATATTTCAGCAAGTGAACTAAAGGTGTGGATGCAGCAGCAGAGGGTTTTTGCGCTGGTAGATGTACGCGAAGAATGGGAACATACAGCATTCAATATCGGGGGTAAAAACATTCCGTTGGGAGAATTAATACAAAGAAAAACTGAAATAGATCCAAATAGACCGGTTGTTGTTTATTGCGAGAAAGGTGTACGTAGTGTAATAGCCATCCAAAGGCTTGGTCAACATGGTTTTATGTCACTATACAACCTGAAAGGAGGCATGTCTGCCTGGCGCGATCAGTGATAACTTCCATGCTGCCAACCCTTTACATTACACCTGAAATTTATTAGCTTAGCAGGTTGCAGAAACAGAGTTGAGGCATAAATGAACAAAGGTTACAGACATTTTAAAGTAGTTATTGCCAGGGCCTTTTTATTAATGGTTCTTATCATGTTCGCTTTCTTTTCAGGTTTTGCACAGGATGCAAAACCGGCAGAAAGGCCGAAGGATGTTAAAGTGGTACGGGAATTTGAAGATGGTAAGGGTAATATTGTACGCGAATTACAGTACAAACGTGGCTCAATTATCATTACGGAGACGGTAATAATGCCCAAACCTCAGAAGGTGTCTTCCGGCATGGCCATACGTCCCGACACGCTCAACAGGGATTCACTCATCATATTTGTAGATAAAACACATTATACATTGATGGTGTTCTACAAACACAAGCTTATACGTCGTTATCGTGCAGTATTCGGTCCTAACCCTCAGCTAAATAAACAAATGGAGGGCGACAGGAATACTCCTGAAGGCTGGTTTACCATTACCAGGCTTAACCCCAACTCCAAGTACAATAAATTTATGGAGTTGAGCTACCCGGATGAAAAGCACCGCGAGAACTTTCAAAGATTGAAAGAGCGTGGTGTGATACCCAAAAACGCACGTATTGGTGGAAATGTAGGTATACACGGAATATGGGATCGTGGCGATGACATGATAGAACTGGGTGTAGGTTGGACGGACGGTTGTGTCGCCCTGAAAAATGCGGATATGGACGAGCTTTACAAAATTGCAGGCATGGGTACCCGTGTTTTCATCAAGAAATAAGGGATGCTACTTCCTTTCTTTCCAGAGATCGTTGAAAGATTTTGCAGGGAAATTTAATGGAGCGCGATCAGATACCCAATTTTCTTTAAAAAGGGTATTCACCACTTTACTTTTCATATTGCCACTGGCCATATTTACTAAGCGGCGGTTGAGCATAGCCAGTTTCCACATCTTCCATCCGCTGCTTTCGGCAAAGTTGCCCAGTTTCTCTTCAATGGCTATATGCCTGTTCTCCAGCAGCATTTCATGAATATTGATCTTTACAGGGCACGCTTCTGTACAGTTGCCGCAGAGGCTGGAGGCGTTGCTCAGGTGTTTGAACTCACTCATGCCCTTCAGGTGTGGTGTGATCACCGAGCCTATCGGGCCGCTATATGTAGTGCCATAGGCATGCCCACCTATGTTCTTATACACAGGGCATACATTCAGGCAGGAGCCGCAACGGATGCAGTACATACTCTCACGCACCTCCTCACGCAGCAGGTTGGTACGGCCATTGTCCAGCAGTATCACATACATTTCATCCGGTCCATCGGTCTCGTCCTTGGCGCGAGGTCCGCTGAAGATGGTATTATATACGGTCACATTCTGCCCGGTGCCATAAGTAGCAAGTAGCGGCCAGAACAATGACAAGTCGTTGATAGAAGGCAGTATTTTCTCAATACCTACAATTGCGATCTGTGTTTTGGGGAAGGCGGTAGACAGGCGTGCGTTACCTTCATTCTCACTCACGCATACGGACCCTGTATCAGCTATCAGGAAGTTGCCGCCTGTAAGGCCTACCTGTGAGCTGGTATATTTAGCACGAAGTTTTACACGCGCTATTTGTGTCAATTCGCTGGGAGTCAGGTTCGGTGCTGTGCCAAGTTTTTCATGAAACAGTTTCGCCACATCCTCTTTGCTCTTATGCATAGCCGGTGTCACGATGTGATAAGGTGCCTCACCGTCCAGTTGTTGTATATATTCGCCCAGGTCGGTCTCTACAGATTCAATATTATGTTTGGCCAGGAAATCATTCAGGTGTATCTCTTCTGTCACCATTGATTTTGACTTCACCACCTGCTTGGCATTTTTGCTCTTGCATATCTGCAAAACAGCCTCCAGCGCTTCATTGGCATCTTCTGCCCATATTACTTTACCACCCCTTGCTGTGAAGTTGGTCTCAAAAAGTTCCAGGTTCTTGTCCAGGTTCTCTATGGCCTTCCACTTGATATTCTTGGCTCTTTTACGGGCAAGGTCCAGATCAGCATATTGCTGTTTGCCCTTTACTACAGTAGCGGCATACTTGTCAATGTTGAAACTCAGCTTGCGCTTATGTTCAAGATCTGCAGCTTTTACCTTGCTTTTTGCTAAAAATGTGGCCAGATTATCACTCATCGACTGCAAAAATAACAACTTATGGTTATTGTACGAACAGAGTGTATATATCCTTATATCAAGCATAAAAAAGCACCACCTGTTGCCGGGCAGCGCTTTCTGATATTGAGGGGCTGGTTGACTTAAATGATTAAGGGATAGCGGCCTGAGTGCGACAGCATATCGCAATACAGGTATCAACTACTATGCCAAAACAAAATTTTACTTATACGAACAGCTAAAACACCGCCGTTATATAGACTTTGACAGGAATGACGTTAACTTTGCACCCAATATGTTTTCAGAAGCAGATATCATCAAACAGGCTTTAGAGACAATAGAGCTGCAGGTCCAATCGGTGGCGGGACTGAAGAGTTATATCAACAAGGCTTTTGCCGATGTGGTAAAACTGATACATAATGCAAAAGGCCGTGTGGTAATAACCGGTATAGGCAAGAGTGCTGTTATAGCGCAGAAGATAGTAGCCACCTGCAATTCAACGGGCACGCCTGCCTTGTTCATGCATGCGGCTGACGCTATTCATGGTGACCTGGGTATGATACAGCCCGATGATGTGGTTATCATTATTTCTAAAAGTGGCTCCAGTCCCGAGATAAAGGTTTTGATACCGTTCATTAAGAATTTTGGCAATCCCGTGGTGGCTATCTGCGGCAATGAAACATCCTACCTGGCTATCAATGCCGACCATTTTATCAATACAACAGTAGAAAAAGAGGCTTGTCCCAACAACCTGGCACCCACTACCAGCACTACGGCACAAATGGTGATGGGTGATGCGCTGGCTGTATGCCTGCTAAGCCTCAAAGGCTTTTCTGCAGAAGACTTCGCACGTTTCCACCCGGGTGGTGCTCTTGGTAAAAGATTGTATCTGCGTGTAGGAGATATGAGCCATCAGCACGAAGCTCCAAAAGTACATATGGATGCGACACTCAAAGAGGTTATCTACGAAATATCCAGCAAAAGGCTGGGGGCTACTGCGGTACTGGACAATGAGGGCAACCTGATGGGTATAGTTACCGATGGTGACATACGCCGTATGCTGGAAAAACATGATAATACGGCATCGCTTACGGCTAAAGATATACTCACCACATCTCCCAAAACCATTGAGGAGTCAGAGCTGGCAGTGGCGGCTTTAGAGTTGATACGCAAACATAATATTTCGCAGATAGTAGTGACCAACGATGGCAAATACTCAGGCTTCGTGCACCTGCACGACCTGGTGAGGGAAGGGCTGATTTAGTCAGTATTACCTCACCATCAGCGATATTACCTGTATCAGTGCATCTGCGGCTATGATGGTCAATGAAGGAAGTTCCAGGTAATAATCATTGCGTTTGGGTAGCACTACACCTGCGTAAAGAGCAAGGGGAAGCAACTGCAGGAACTTCAACTCGTACACATGCGGCCAGTGGTTCATGGTAAATACACCATGGGCGAGTACCGGCAAAGCAATAAGCACGATGATACTCCTTTTGATGGTAGTCATGTCTTTGGCAATGGCTGCATAAATAATGATGAGTAATACCGGCAGGTAAAAAAGAAGGATGCTGTCAACACTGGTAAAAGACAGGATGATGGCGATACATTGTAATGCTAAAATGTATTTCAGAAACGGTTGCGGAAGCCTTAATACCCGTGTTAACCCGAAAAAGCCTGCAAGGGCCATGATGGCCTGGTAGAATATCAGCATATACAAAAATAGAGAATTAACGGATGTCCTGTACCTATGGTTTGCCGGCAAGATGCACCGTCAGCACTTTGGCGGCAGAGGCGATGATCTTGCGTTCGTCACGGTCGGTAGTTACTACGCATAGTGATTCATCGTTTTCAGGAATAGAAATGAAGAAAACGCTGCGTGCCATAGGCACCTTTACCCATGCTATAAATTTTCCTGTTGTATCCTCTATCCTGTACAGGTAGTTGTTTTTGCTGCTGCCGTGCAGGTTGCCCAGTGGCAGGTGCATATCCATGCGGTAATAACCCATCAGCGTATCATTTCGGTATATCTTATCGCCCGCTATACGTATGTTTATCGATTGTGGTTTTTCCGCAGGTGTAGGTGTGCCGCTGTTATAATTGTTCACTATGCCTTGTTGCAGGTGTGTGGTATTCAGCAGGCCATTCTTCTCGTTCCATTTGTCTATCAGTTTGTGCATGTTCTTTTCATTCACAAAGTTGCCGTTGATCACATCGTATTTCACCATATCCTGTGCCAGTGTCCTGATGAGCATAGGGTTGTACCGCACATTCAGTTCCAGGTCCATCGTCTCGAAACGGATACGGATATTGTAGAAATAAACGATGTACAATTCATGAGCAGAGGCAAAGATCTTAGCCTTCGCTGTTACGAACGACTGGTATTCTGTACCAAAAGAATAATCTTTAAAAGGGTCGCCCACGGCCTCAGGATACGCATTGGGGTTGCTTACCTCTCCGGGGTTGCCCATCATCAGGGTGCTGATACGGTAGCCGCTTTCTTTGTAAGAGCAGAAGGGTACGTTGCCTTTATATACCTTGCCCTTTTTCATGTATCCCGGCTGGCACAGAGCCGCAACTGGCAGCAATAGAGTAAGGCATATGTATACAAGCAGGCGCATACCTTAAATTTAAGGAATCACATGTATTCCCATTTGTCATTTTTTACAATCCCACGCCCAGCCCTACTTCCACCAGTTCTGCATCGGCTTTGTGTGCTTTCAGCAGTATTGAGGCAGATAATTCTTTCAAAAAACCTTCTTCGCGTTGTATTAAATACAGGTTGCCACCCAGTTTCTGGTAAAAGAAATCCTCCGGTATGGCATAGTTCTTTATATAAAACCCTAATTGCATCATAATACCTACACGCCCCAGCAGGAACTCATTACCCACTATCACGGCGCTCTTCCACGAGTTGGCCTTTTCTTTGCCGGGTAGTATCTCGTTATTACGCAGAAAAGCGTACATATTGGTATGATATGAGTAATCCAGTCCTGCGAACACCTTATTCTTGCTCCGGTAGCGTTTGCTCACAAAGGCTGATACAATGTATATCGGGTACATAGGTCCGTCTGCGGAAAAATTCTCACGTGCTGCCAGCCCCAGCCTGGCTTGCATCAACCACCGGTTCTTGAGTGGTGTCAGTTCTTTTACCTGCTTTTCAGGTTGAGAGGTAGTAGGGAAGTAACGTATGCCTATATGCGTCCCGTACGAGTTAATGCCCAGGTTGGGTGTGCGGAATGCTGCATTGGAGGTGTGCGTAAAATTGCCCCCAACCTGTACGTCAAGATGTTGGTTCACGCGATACCGCAGGTCGGTAGCGAAGAGCGAAAAATTATTGAAATGGCTGCCTATGGCCGTATTGATAGTATCGAACGTAGGGTAGCGCTGGTAGTCTTTGGTTACATAGCCCAAACCAAATGAGACCTTGAACGTCCACTGAAACTTTTTATACTTTACTATCGGTATCTCCAGGTTGGGGTATATGCTGATGCACTTGCCATAAATAGAGTCAATGCCATAATCTGTGTACATCATCCCGAACCCCACCAGCGGGAACCCGCGCCGCTGCTGCCAGTCTTTAGTGCCGTATGTCTGGAATAGCGCGTTCAGCTCAAACCCGTTCACTGATTTGGGCAACTGCACAGGAAATTTTTTAGTATGCCTGAATATCTTTCCCCGCATTACATTTGTTTCCAGGCCTATCCCGTCCCAGCTGTTTTGTGCATACAGTTGGGCAAGCGATAACAATAGCAGGTAAACGGTAAGGAGGGTGGTTTTCCCGGACATTATGGCATTTGAAATTTATGTTAGATAATGGCTTATGTGTTAACAAATATACTTTCCTATCGCAACTTTGTACCTTTGCCCAACGAACATTTTCGATATGCGTAGAATTACAGGTTTAATAGTACGGTCTTTTCTGCAGGGCATACTGATACTCAGCCCCATTGCGGTAACGGCTTATATCATTTATGCTGTATTTGATAGTATTGATACACTCATCCCCTCATTGCCGCGCGGGCTGGGCTTCCTGCTGGTTATCGGCGTGGTTACCACCATCGGTTACCTGGGCACACGCCTGTTCATCGGCCGCATGGTTATCGACGGGTTCGACTACCTGTTGCAAAACACCCCCGGCATCAAGTTCATCTACTCGTCTATCAAAGACGTGATGGACTCCTTCATGGGCGATAAAAAACGTTTCAATACCCCCGTTTGGGTGTGTACCAACCTGCACCCCGAAATGTGGCGCATTGGCTTCATGACACAGAAAGACCTTGCATTTGTAGGCATGGCCGGAAAGGTCTCCGTCTACCTGCCGCACTCCTATGCCATATCAGGCTGGGTGATAGTGGTAGATGCCAATAATATAAAGCCCGTCACTAAAATGAACTCAGCCGAGGCCATGAAGTTTGCCGTGAGCGGCGGTATTACCAGTAGTGTAGAAGAACACAAACATGATCTATTCGGGAAAAGCCATTAATCTGAACGCCGGGCCTGCGGCCCTGCCGCAACTCGTACTACAGCAGGCTGCGGAAGCTGTGCTCAACTACGAGCATACGGGCATGTCGGTACTCAGCATACCGCACCGTGGCGTTTTTTTTAATGAGATACTGGAAGAGAGCAAAGCACTGGTAAAAGAGCTCTGCGGCCTGGGCGATGACTACGAAGTAATGTGGATGCACGGCGGCGGGCGACTGCAATTTGCCATGATCCCAATGAACTTCCTCGGCGAGGAGCAAACCGCGGGTTATGTAGACAGTGGCTCATGGGCTGCAGATGCCATAAAGCATGCTGAGTATTACGGAAAAGTGTCCGTGCTCAGCTCGTCAAAAAAGCACGGTTATCAGCTATTGCCCGACTGGCCTGCAGAAATTCCCGCAGACCTTGCCTACCTGCACATCACCACCAACAATACTATTTACGGCACGCAATGGCCCGGGTTGCCCAATGCAGATGTACCACTTATAGCCGATATGAGCAGCGACATCTTCAGCCGTTTGACAGACTATACCAACTGCGCCATGTTCTACGCCGTAGCACAAAAGAATATCGGCCCTGCGGGCGCTACGCTGGTTGTAATGCGCAAGGATATGCTGCAACGCATCGGCCGAAAACTGCCGCCCATGCTCAGCTATGCGCAGCACGCGGCAAAGAACTCGGTGCTCAACACACCACCCGTGTTTGCCATATATGTATCGCTGCTCACACTCAGGTGGATAAAGAACAAAGGCATCGCTACCATAGAAGAAGAGAACAAAATAAAAGCCACCCTTTTGTACGACGAAGTAGAGCGGAATGCTTTATTTAGCACCACCGTACAGCACAGCGACAGGAGCATGATGAACGTATGTTTCCGCGCGGTGAACGAAAAAACGGGCGAACTCTTCAACAGCTTTTGTACAGAGAACGGAATACTTAACATCAAAGGCCACCGCTCTGTGGGCGGGTTCAGGGCCTCGTTATACAACGCCATCAGCGTAGAAGATGTAAAATACGTAGTGGCGGCAATGCAGGAATTTGAATTGAATAATAAACTATAAATAGATACATGGCAAAGATTACCCCTTTTAAAGGATTAAGGCCCATACAGGAACTGGCACAGGAAGTAGCAACACTACCATACGACGTAGTGAATGTAGAAGAAGCAAGGGCTTACAAAGACGAACCATATCACTTTTACCACGTTACCCGCTCCGAGATAGACCTGCCTGCGGATATAGACGTGCATAGCCAGCAGGTGTACGACAAGGCGAAAGAGAACCTCAACCACCTGATTGAAGAAGGTATACTGGTAGAAGACAGGGAGCCTTGCTACTACATTTACCGCCTGGTGATGAACGGCCGCGCGCAAACGGGCCTCATCTGCGGTTCGTCGGTAGAGGATTATAACAATGGTATTATCAAAAAGCACGAGTTCACCCGCCCGGTAAAGGAGAACGACCGTATCAACCATATAAAGACCACACGTGCGCAAACGGGTATCGTATTCCTGGCCTACCGCGAGCAGGCCGATGTGAACAAGATCATCGAAGACTGGAAGGCAGCACACGATGCCGACTACGACTTTATATCAGAAGATGGTATAGGCCACACCGTATGGGTGGTGAACGATAAGGACACCGTAGACAGCATTACCAAACTGTTTGACGAGAAGGTGCCTGCCACCTATATAGCCGACGGGCACCACCGTGCCGCATCGGGCGCTAAAGTGCGCGAGGCACTGGTAGCCGAAGGTACCGCCGACGACAGGAGCAACTATTTTGTTACCTGCATCTTCCCCGATACGCAACTGCTTATTATTGATTACAACCGCGTGGTGACCGACCTGCACGGCATGAGCAACGATGAGTTCCTCTCCGCGCTGAAGAACGACTTTGAACTGTCTGAGCCCATGGGCAAAGAGCAGTATAAGCCGCAGGCACTGCACGAGTTTGGCCTGTACCTGGGCGGCAACTGGTATAAGCTCACCGCCAAAGAGGGCACCTATACCACCGACCCCATAGGCATACTGGACGTGACCATACTGCAGAACAACGTACTCACAAAACTGCTGGACATAAAAGACCCACGCACCGACTACCGTGTAGATTTTGTAGGCGGCATACGCGGACTGGGCGAGCTGGAAAAACGTGTAGACAGCGGCGACATGGCGGCGGCCTTTGCCTGCTACCCCGTAAGCATACAGCAGCTTTTTGACATTGCCGACAGCGGCAACGTAATGCCACCCAAAAGCACCTGGTTTGAGCCCAAAACCCGCGACGGCTTAGTGGTGTATATGATATAAATGAACCCCCAACCCCTTAAGGGGCTAACATACTGAGAGGCGCGCAAGCGCCTCTTTTTTTTGCGTAAAAGGTTACGTGGGTGCTGTGTAATAAAATAGACCGTATGCTACATCATGTCTTTGATCTTTTCCAGTGTAGAGTTAAGTTGTTTTTCTACTTCACATTCCCAAACCACAATCACTTTCCAACCCATTTTTTGTATTTCTGCTACATGCCGGGCATCTCTATTAATATTTTTTTCCAGCTTTTCTTTCCAGAATTTCGAATTAGTATCAGGTATCCTGCCTTCGCGGCAATCTTTGTGATGGTGCCAGAAACAACCATGTACGAATATGGCAATCTTTTTTTTGGGAAAAACAATGTCAGGTTTACCGGGTAATTGCTTGTAATGTATCCTGTATCTGTATCCTGATTGGAATAAAGCTTTACGAAGTAACATTTCAGGTTTTGTGTCTTTCGACCTGATCTTTGACATTACTTCCTTACGCTTATTTTCAGGCCATATGTCAGTCATAATTATTCTTTGAAGTGTATTTGCCTAATTTACAATATTATTCACTACTCTGAATCTTCATTTGTTGTCCAGTTAGACGTGGATAAGTAATAATTGATTTTCAGAAATATTTGAAATAATTTGCCTCCAATGATAGACCGTAAAATTGGCATATTTTCATTCTTTTCCGGTGCAGGTTTTTTGGATTTAGGATTTGAGCAGAATGGATTTCACACACTATTTGTAAATGAGTTCCATCAACCATTTGCAGATATATATTCAGGTTCAAGAAATAAAATGAATATTTCAGGACCTGAATATGGGATTAATGTAAAAAGTATTGAAAATTATCTGGCATCAACAGATTTGAATACATTGAAGTCTAATCTCGCCGATGCAAGGAAACAACATGATCTCATTGGCTTTATTGGAGGACCTCCATGTCCTGATTTTTCTGTAGCTGGGAAAAATAAAGGAAGAAGTGGTGAGAATGGCAAATTATCTGGCTCGTATGTAGAGTTAATCAATAAACTCAATCCTGATTTTTTCTTATTTGAAAATGTAAAGGGGCTGTATAGAACAAAGAAACACCGAGCTTTTTTTGATGAATTAAAAAACAAGCTCATTTCCAATAATTACTATTTAACTGAAAGACTAGTCAATTCAATTGAATATGGAGTTGCTCAAAATCGTGACAGGATAATTCTGATAGGATTTAAACGTAATCTTTTAAGTGATTTAGGATTTGTATTGAATGGTTCACCAATAATCCAAAATTTTGATTGGTTTAAGCATACGTCGTATAATAAGGATGATGTTTTTAAATATAATTGGCCCGGTTTAGATCCTTTCCGTCCTGATTCAATAACTAATATGCCTGAGGGTATTCCTGAAGAGTTAACTGTTCAACATTGGTTTATTCAAAATGATGTTTCGAACCATAATAATTCAGAACATTACTTTAAGCCTAGGGCCGGATTAAAACGATTTGTTGAAATTCAGGAAGGAGATGACCTTAAAAAGTCATATAAAAGACTTCACAGATGGCGATATTCACCAACAGCTGCATATGGGAATAATGAAGTCCATCTGCATCCATATAAAGCAAGACGTATTACAGTAGCAGAAGCATTAGCAGTTCAAAGCTTGCCTAGTGATTTTATTATTCCGGAAGACATCTCGTTAACAAATATGTTTAAGTCAATAGGTAATGGTGTTCCATATCTATTAAGTTCTGGCCTCGCAAAAACAATATTGGATTTTCTATTCGATAACCCTATAAAAGACGTAAAAGAAAGCCATGCAAAAATTAACAGCATATAACATTGTTACTTTTATTAAACATTTAGATAAGAATAACCTATATCATTACGTAAGTAATAGAAACAAGGGCCAAATAAAAATATTGTCCATAGATGGTCCTGAAGGCCCAATTAGAGTCAAGCGGTGGAATGCTGAAAAAGGAGAAAGCGAAGGTACTGCGGAAGAGGTCTCTATTTCTACAGAAATGATTTGGAGAATTGCAAATGCATTTAGTCCTTTAAGACCAATAAATTTTGACCGTGTATTAGGGGCTAGTTATAATACAAGATCTGTACTCGAAGCTTTAATTGTACACACACCACAATTTTACTATTGTTATCCAGGGCGTGTTGAAAACATAGCAGGTAAAACAAAAATAAAACATGGTCACAAACATGTTTTATGGAATCCTGACAATGTACATAAAAATGGGATTGCTACACCAATTGATACCGATATTGTAATCTCAGAAATTGTTCAACAAGATGCGATTTATGACTCGTTAGATATTCCAATTGAATTACTGAAAGGTGAAATAGATATTGACATAAAAAGAAGACATTCACAAATTCAGATCGCACTGTATTTTATTGGTAAACAGTTGGGTTACAGTACATGGATAGCCAGAAATGATAGGAGCATAGAGTATAAAGACAAAAAAATAAGTGAGTATGAAGGTGTTATTGCTTCTTTGAATGAGGGAACTGTAATACGGTCTATGTCAGAAGCTGTAAAAGCCGCTGCATTGATAGATTGCATTTGGTTCAAAAATGGTAAGTTAATGCCTGCGGTTATGGAAATAGAACATTCTACAGGCGTTACATCTGGGTTGTCTAGAATGCAGGAGTTTTATGATATGGTACCTTCGATTAAAACTCGCTACGTGATTGTTGCTCCGGACGAAGAGCGGGAAAAAGTAATTAAAGAAATAAACAAAGAGCAATTTAAACCCTTAAATGCCCAGTATTTTCCATACTCCTCAGTGGAAGAATTATATAATCTTTGTCAACGAAGGAAGCTAAAAGGAGTTACAGAGGATTTTTTAGATTGTTACATGGAAAGTGTAATGATGACTTAACGTCAAAAAATATACCCCCTCCCCCCTCCATCTCATCCGGCGGTCTGAAGAGGTTCAGCAGGTCGCAGAGTGTATACACCCCAAAACCAAAAGATCCCGGCAAATACCGGGATGCTATATATGAAACAAACAGCGCAGGGAGAGTCTGCCCGCCCCTGCGATGGTTATTATTGTTGTTTAAAATATTCGCCCAGCAAAGCATTAAAATCGTTGCGGGTGCTATACCCGTGAAACAGGATGTTACTGTGCGTATCGAAGAACAGGTAATAAGGAGTGCCTATCACCTCGTTCCTGCAAGGGCCGCAAATGGCATTCCTGAACAGGAGGCCCTTTTTTCGCTCATCGTCCCGGTATTCGCGGTAGTGTTCAGGGTCTATAAAATACACTCTGCCGGTATACCCGTTGGCCTCCGGCACCTTAGCCAGGGTGCGTAGCTCGTGGCTGCCTGCACTGCTGCACAATATATATTCTATCCTGTCGGCATACTGTTCATTAAACTTCTTTATATTCTCAAACATCAGTGGTGTGCCCGGGCAATAGTTGGTAAATATCACCACCATTTTCACCTTCCCGTTGTCCTTCATCAGGTCGCGGAATAATACCGTACTGTCTACCAGTTGTATATTATGCTCCCCGATAAAGGCCCTTTCCTTTTCATTCAGCCCCTGTGCGTTGGTGGCCAGGCACAACAACACGGCTACAGCCGCCAGCAGGTATGTATGGTACTTGTTCATCTCACGATAGTTTTTTTAATAACAGTTCGTTTAAAAAATAATAACAGCACTTTGCGCAACACATGGAGGCGCAAAGTGCTGTTGGTGTATTGATTATATGGCGATAACAACTACGTTATTCTGGATAACGTAAGGGTAGTTGCCGGCCGGTATGATAGCAGGACAGTTGGCACCCAGTGCGGCCTGCTCCTGCGGTGTCAGGTGATAGTCGGCAGACAGCTCAAAGAAAGTGCCGGTAAACATCTGGCTCCAGGTAGGATCGGTAATGGCAGATATAGGCATAACCACGGTCAGCGCACCGTTGTTGTTGAAAACACCACCTTCGCCGGCTGGCATCGGGGCAACATCAGCAAACATAGCCAGGGAGAAATCTATTTTGAAAGTGAATTTACAGGTCTTTTTAGGACCGATGCAGGCATATTGTGATTGGTCTTCGTTCCACTCACGGATACCCCTTTCAAAACTAACTTCGATACCTATGGCCTGTGCCTGGTAGGTAAATGCTGAGAAACAGATCATTAAGAATAAGAATGCTTTTTTCATTTTGATAAAATTTAGATTTTTTTGTTCCTACTCTGTTTTACGCTTTTCGGATTCCGCGTACAAGACATCTTTTGGTGAACCGGTTCGTCAGATACATTGCACCACAAATATCCGAACGACATATACTTGTTTCTGTAATAAATAGATCCTCTTTATACTTACATTTTGAGGGTACCCGTTTTTCATGCCTCTTTACTATATATAAGGGACATACATATACTAACACCCGCATACAGCAAAAAGTCATAGAAATACATATTTGATAATATTGACTAAATATTGTATATTTGCTATTAATGAAATTGCAATAAAAGCCATGAAAAAACCGATCAGGGAAGAAGTAGCTCCCCTCCTGTTCTCAGGGAGGCATATCGGGCGGTCCGCCTATGGTGGATGTAGCCCGATCGGGGTGGTTGACTCGCGAGAACATCCATTTTTCACAACAAAACACAACAACCGAAATGAACGAGTTAAATACCATCAATTCACTTAACAACTGAGCTTGCGAACTCGTTAACACAAAGAAAAAATCATCGATAGGTTAACAACTGAGCTTGCGAACTCGTTAACACAAAGAAAAAATCATCGATAGGTTAACAACTGAGCTTGCGAACTCGTTAACACAAAGAAAAAATCATCGATAGGTTAACAACTGAGCTTGCGAACTCGTTAACACAAAGAAAAAATCATCGATAGGTTAACAACTGAGCTTGCGAACTCGTTAACACAAAGAAAAAATCATCGATAGGTTAACAACTGAGCTTGCGAACTCGTTAACACAAAGAAAAAATCATCGATAGGTTAACAACTGAGCTTGCGAACTCGTTAACACAAAGAAAAAATCATCGATAGGTTAACAATACTTAACAAAAAATGGAAAACAATTAAGATCCTCGAGCCCGGCAGCGCAGTAGTAATGTAGTACCATCAGGGCACCCTCCGAAACCATTGAAGCTTATGGTTTCGGCCTCTTTTTCTTTGGTTCGTTTCTTTTGGAGGGGCAAAAGAAATGAACGGAAAGCTGACCGGAGTTACCTGACCCTCATGTTGAGAGATACAGTGTCGGGGCATGGCATAACGGGAAGAGTAGAAAACACAATTATAAATCCCCTTATCTTTACCCCATGCGCATAGCTTTCGACGCCAAACGGGCTTTTCTCAACAACACAGGACTGGGGCAATACAGCCGCAACCTGCTCAGCGCCCTGTTTGCCGGCTATCCGCAACACCAATACCACCTCATGACCCCCAAGATGGGTACGCTGTTTCAGCCACAGCAGGGGGGCAATATACAGGTGCATACCCCGCAGGGGCTGTACAAGGCCGTTCCTGCCCTGTGGCGCAGCAATGGTGTCCGCCACGACCTGCAGCGCCTTCGTGTAGATCTGTATCATGGCCTCAGCCACGAGCTGCCGGTAGGCCTGCAGCGCACGGGCATCCGCACCGTCGTCACCATGCACGACCTGATATTCGAGCGTTACCCCAAACAATACAAGCCCATCGATGTGGCCGTGTACCGGAAGAAATTCCGCTACGCCGCCGCTCATGCCGATGTGGTCATAGCCATCAGTCACCAGACCAAATCCGACCTTATGTCGTACTACAACGTACCTGAGAACAAAATAAAGGTCTGCTACCAGAGCTGTAACCCGGGTTTTGCACAACCAGTTAGCGAGGAGGCACAAAAGCAGGCGCGCGAGAAATACGGCCTGCCGCAGCAATACCTGCTCAGCGTGGGTAGCGTCATAGAGCGCAAAAACCTGCTGAACGTCTGCGCCGCTTTGCACAGCCTCAAGGACAGGCTGGACATTCCGCTGGCAGTAATAGGCACGGGTGGCGATTATATGAAGCAGGTAAAGGAATATATAACCACCCACGGCCTGCAGGACAAGGTCCTCTTCCTGAGCGAAAGGCCGGGAGGCGTGTCAGGGGCAGATATGCCGGCTATCTATCATGGGGCGCACGCTATGCTCTATCCCTCCGTTTTCGAAGGCTTCGGCATTCCCGTTCTGGAAGCATTGTGGAGCAGCCTGCCGGTCATCACATCCAATGTCTCCTGCATGCCCGAGACGGGAGGAGACGCCGCCCGCTATATCGATCCGCAGAGTGTAGAGGATATGGCACAGGCAATATATGATGTAAGCACCAGCACTGCACTGAGGGATGACATGATAGCCAAAGGATTGGTGCACGCACAAAACTTCACGCCCGAAGTTTGCGCCTCAGCCGTTATGGATGTATACCGTTCTTTGGTTTGATGTTATTTGTCGGCGGTAAACTGTGGGGATACCGCTGCTGGTATTACCAGTTTAGAACTCAGGTTGGGGAATAGCTGGCGCATCTGGGCCAGGTTGCGTTCCGCTACATCAAGGAAGTACCAGGTCTTACCCTTGTCCGGCGACAGGCCTATGAGTGAAGTTGTGGCTTTTATTTTGCCTTCAGGCAGGCGGTATTCCATATATTGGGGTAGTACGCATTGCCACTCGCCGTTGGTGTCCAGCATATTCTCGGGCATGTTGGGCCACACAGCCGTCAGCAGGTTGCCCGATTCTTCCAGTTCTTTGATCTGTTCGGCCACTTGTATGGTCATACCGGCACGGCCACCCTTCACATTCTCCAGCACGCGGGGATGTATAAATGCGGCATAGTCATCGTAGCGTTTGTTCACCATAGCTTCGTCCATGCTTTTTGCCGCCAGGAATGCTGACTTTTTTGCTGCCGACACATCACCTATCTGTGCCTGGGTTGCAAAACATATTGCTAATGCGCATGCTATCAGTGAAGTTCTTTTCATATTGTATCCCGGATTTTTCAAAGGGTAAATATAGCCAAACAGCAGTTATTTTATGGCTTAGGGCTTGTTAAAATAACTTGTTTAACCGCAGGTGAATAAAATAAAAAAGGGAGTAACCTGTCGGCGCGCTCCCTTTATAAACGATGCTTGTTCCTGGTATCAGTTGCCTGAATGCAGTGCCATTTTATTGCCCTCGCTATCAATGAAAAAGGCCATGTAACCGATATCATCGCTTATTTTGGTGCGGGGCATAGCTATCTGTCCACCTGCATTCTCAATACGATCAAGGACGTTTTGCATGCCGGCTTCGTTTGCGTTCAGGTACACAATACTTCCGTCATGTGATGGTTTGTGCATGGCGCTTTGTGCCAGTCCGCCACCTACTTTGCCGCTTGTGGGCTCAACAGGGAACATGACCATTTGCATGCCCATCATGTCTACCACTTCGCCCATGTCTATGCCGAAGATGGTCTCATAAAATGTTTTTGCACGGTTGATATCTGTTGCCGGAATTTCAAACCAGTTAAGAGCGTTTGCATTTTGCATATGAATAAGTTTTTAGTATATCAAATGTAAGGCTCGTAATGCAATGGTATTATTACCAAATCTTAAAAAACTGACATTTTAAGTATTGTTAGGAATTTGATTATAGAAGTGGAGGTGTCCTGAACACTGCAAAACTTCAGATTAAATACGTTTAATTTTATAATTAATTGTAAATTAAAATCAATTGTCGCAAATGGCTACAGGTATTAAATATTTTAACTTCCGATAAGTTTTTATTGCGTAAGGTGGCTTGTAAAGCATCTATGCTCGGTAATAAAAACCTCGAACGAAAATCTATTAAATCAAATTATTAATAGCTGTTAAAATGTTTGTTATAAAAAAATTAATACGCTTTTCGCTGGCATTAGCATTGGTAATATTTGCATTACCCGGTAGTTATGCTCAGACAATGATTCAACTGCCCCCTCACTCAAGTGTGTATAACGGTAGTATAAGAGGGTTCTGGTTTACGGCCCCTGTAGATTTTGTGATAACGGGTTTACGTGTACCTTCAGATGCGGGATCAGGGTTGCAATATATACAGGTGTTTCGTATCAATGATAATACTCCTGTAGTTTATTCAACCACGTCCACCAACTTTACATCGCTGGGTATAGTATATGGGGCAACAAATGGTGTGATACAAACTGTGAACATACCTATACATGCAGGTGAAAAAATAGGTGTTGTAGGCCAGGCTGGAACTTCAAATTCGTATGGCAATGGTACTGCGGTTTCTGCATCCATAATGGGTAATTCTATCACATTGGCCAGGATTGGCTATCAGGGCAATATGAGTACATCGGGCATACCTAATTACTGGACAGAGCCGGCAAGTACCAGTATAAGTCGTGTTGAGGTGTATTACGAGACTTGTCATACAGCTATTACTTCGAGTCCTAATCCTGTAACGATATGTGAGAACCAACAGGCAAAATTTAACGCAAGCGCAACTGATGTGAGCACATACCAGTGGCAGGTAGATGAGGGCAGCGGTTTTGCGGACATAAGCAATGGTGCAAACTACGAAGGCGTAACTACCAATTCATTAACGGTAAAGAACACACCATTCAGTTTTAATGGCAATAAATACCGTTGCCTGGCCATGAAGTCTACATGTATAGATACGAGCCTTGACGCACAGCTAACAGTGAACGGGCTGGTTCATTTAGATCCGCTACCCGCCAAGGACACTACCTGTGTACATGCCTCGAAAGACCTGGAAGTTAAAGGTACGGGTAGTCTTGTAAGTTATAAATGGCAGGTATATGTGAACGGAGGTTTTATAGATGTCCCCAATCAGTATCCTTATGTACAATCAGGCAATAAACTGACCATATCTGATGTATTAGATACACTGGATGGCAGCCAGTTCAGGTGTGTGGTTACGGGTATATGCGACGTAGGTACATCAACTAACCTGACATTGACAGTTAATTCGATACCTACGGTAGCTATACCTCCCAAAGATGTACAGGCCAAGCAGGGAGAAAATATTGTATTCAGCGTACAGGCATCGGGCAAGTATGCTACTTATCGCTGGCAGGTGGCCGGTCCTGACACCTTTGCCTTTATTAATGACGGCGGTATCTATTCGGGTGTAAAGACCAATATTCTCCATGTGTTGGGTGTCAGCCACGTTCAGGACGGTTTCCGGTTCCGTTGTATAGTAGGCACCAGTTCGGGTTGTATTACAGCGGGAGACACCAGTGAATTTGCGATGCTGAGTGTAGCGCCGGCAACATCTGTTAATTCTATAGGAGGTGACGAGTTGATGGTGTTGTATCCTAATCCAACAGGTAGTTCTGAGTTATATATCAGGCTTAACGGAGCAGCCAATACTGCGAATATGAAGTACAAAGTGATAGACAAGACGGGCAGGACTGTATTGGTAGGTAATATAGAGAACCAGGGTAGCCGCACAGGTGTGGATGTAAGCAGGTTGCCTGCAGGAATATATATGGTAGAGTTATTGGATGAGGGTAATCAGCAAGTGGCACGTTCAAGGTTTACCAAGTTGTAATGATGAAATAGTAAAATAAAACATATTATTTAAAGGGGCATGATATCATGCCCCTTTTTAATTTGATTAATATAAAATGAAGATTGTTTTAAAACTACTCATATCGGGTTAAATGTAAATTAATCAAGATGGTGAAAATTTGAGACAATATGTAATGTGACTAAATTTCAACAGGTACGAAAATGTTATTTCAATTTTATTAAAACTTGTTGATTATGATACACAACAAATACACAAACTTGTTGCTTGTTGCATTTGCTACATTGTTGTCGTTACAGTATGGTAAGGCGCAAACAATGATGGCTATACCCAGCCAATCATACACGTATTCAAGCGCAGTACGGGGTTATTGGTTTACCGCGCCTATTGATTTTATTATTACAGGATTGCGTGTACCCTCGCAGGCCGGATCGGGATTACAGAGAATACAGGTGATAAGGATCAATGACAATACCCCTGTGTCATATCCTACAACTTCTTCAAATTTCACAACACTGGCATTAATTTACAATGCCACCAATGGTGTGATACAAACAGTGAATATTCCAATAACTGCCGGGCAAAAAATAGCGATATTAGGTACAGCGGGAACCGTGAACTCATATGGTGACCCGACAACTGTTACTTCCAGTATATCCGGTCATAATGTTACATTAAAAAGAATGGGTTACCAGGGTAACATGCCGTCATCAGGTATTCCTAATTACTGGACAGAACCCAGTGGTTATATCAGTCGCGTTGAAATGTATTACGAGACTTGTCATACAGCTATTACTTCGAGTCCTAATCCTGTAACGATATGTGAGAACCAACAGGCAAAATTTAACGCAAGCGCAACTGATGTGAGCACATACCAGTGGCAGGTAGATGAGGGCAGCGGTTTTGCGGACATAAGCAATGGTGCAAACTACGAAGGCGTAACTACCAATTCATTAACGGTAAAGAACACACCATTCAGTTTTAATGGCAATAAATACCGTTGCCTGGCCATGAAGTCTACGTGTATAGATACGAGCCTTGACGCCCAGCTTACAGTGAATGGCCTGGTTCATTTAGATCCATTGCCTGTAAAAGACACTACCTGTGTACATGCCTCGAAAGACCTGGAAGTTAAAGGTACGGGTAGTCTTGTAAGTTATAAATGGCAGGTATATGTGAACGGAGGTTTTATAGATGTCCCCAATCAGTATCCTTATGTACAATCAGGCAATAAACTGACCATATCTGATGTATTAGATACACTGGATGGCAGCCAGTTCAGGTGTGTGGTTACGGGTATATGCGACGTAGGTACATCAACTAACCTGACATTGACAGTTAATTCGATACCTACGGTAGCTATACCTCCCAAAGATGTACAGGCCAAGCAGGGAGAAAATATTGTATTCAGCGTACAGGCATCGGGCAAGTATGCTACTTATCGCTGGCAGGTGGCCGGTCCTGACACCTTTGCCTTTATTAATGACGGCGGTATCTATTCGGGTGTAAAGACCAATATTCTCCATGTGTTGGGTGTCAGCCACGTTCAGGACGGTTTCCGGTTCCGTTGTATAGTAGGCACCAGTTCGGGTTGTATTACACCGGGAGATACCAGCGAATTTGCAACATTGAGTGTAGCGCCGGCAACATCTGTTAATTCTATAGGCGGCGATGAGGTTATGGTTTTGTATCCTAATCCAACAGGTAGTTCGGAGTTGTACATCAGGCTTAACAGCACAGCCAATACTGCGAATATGAAGTACAAAGTGATAGACAAGACAGGCAGTACAGTATTGATAGGTAATATAGAGAACCAGGGTAGCCGCACAGGTGTGGATGTAAGCAGGTTGCCTGCAGGAATATATATGGTAGAGTTATTGGATGAGGGTAATCAGCAAGTGGCACGTTCAAGATTTACCAAGTTGTAATAGCATTAATCATCATCTTAAAATAAAAAGGTCAGCTTACACAAGCTGACCTTTTATTGTATAGCACTATTAATGTTAATTGAAAGCATCCAGCACTTTCTTTGTTCCTTTCAGCAACTTATTATTTGACTCAGGTTTTATCAGGTCGTAATCAAACACATGTGGCGAGTTTTCAAGTGGCCATGTTTGTACTACCTGCTTCACATTGATCTTCATATCGTCAATAAACTCGACCAGCCCGCGCTCTTTTTTATCCAACGCACGCTCTTTCAGGTTCCATGTTTTTATCAGGTCACCTTCAATGAGCAATTTTTCAGAAGGGATATAAGAAATGATATAATCATCGGTATGGTATGATTTCTTGTTCAGCAGAAATAGTTGGATCACTCTTTCACCGGCCTTTATTTCCTGTTTGTTCAATGTTACGAATAGGAATTTAGGTGTGATGTATTTCTTTACTCTCACGTCCGGGGAAAATAAGTGCCTGTTACGTGCAATACCCTGGAAATAGCTTCTGTTCGCTTCTGTTGTAACTATGATGGCACCATCTTCCATAAAAGGCCTGATACCGCCGATATGTTCGGGGTGTTGGTGAGATACTACACAGTATTTAATTTCTTTGCCTGGATAGGCCCTTTTTATGTTGTCTATTAAAGTATAGCCAGCCTCATTAGTGCCCGGTGGTTCAAAAACAACAAGAAAATCTTTCATGTCGGCAATAACAGTCTTGCAGTTCCATTTGGCCATCGGCACAAGGTACAACCACTCGCCAATGTCTTTCTGGCTAAGTCTCATTGTGCCATAATCTACGCGAGGCAAAATCTCCCTGATATCAACAGATAAATTGTAAAGCACTGTACTATCCCTTGATATGACTATTTTGCCCGGTGCCTGGTAGCCATCCTGAACATCGTAGTTGCTATAAGTTATGGTACGGAAGTAGTCGCCTGAAACCGGGTCGTACATGGGTTGTTCTATTTTTTCAAGGTAATATGTTTTCGAATTAATATACAGGAAATAAGCATTGCCTGCTCTGTTGTTGTGGCGAATAATATGGTATTTGTCTTCGGAAGCAATGAAGCTATTGCGCGATGCATCTTTCAGCACAACCTGCAAAAGTAGGTTCGGGCTGAATATTAGCGACTGATACAAGTATGCTTCCCTGTCTTTATCGGATAACTTTAATACCTCATTGGCCTCTGTCACATTAATATGTTCGTCATTGATATCATAAAATGAAGTAATGGTATTCTCACCGATGCGTGAGAAGGTATCTTTCCTCAAAAGTTGCTCTCCACCATGACTGAATGTAATTACACCGGACATCAGAAACTCGCGTGCAGCACCCATTTGCTCGGTCATAGCATCATGCATGTAGGTGCCGTGTATGTACATTTTTAAATCACCTACTGTGTTATTATAATTCAACTCGGCATACACATCATTCAGCAGTGTCTGGGCACGCTCAATATTGTTGGTAATTGTATTGCTTGTTTGTGCAAAAGGGCTGGTTACAGAGCTGAAAACCAGCGGAAAAAGAATGAGAAAAACGCGAAAATATCCCTTGAACATCGTTAAAGATAATAAAGACATAACAATGCGACAATAACCTGTAGCCTAAGATGTTGTGAAAAAACGGCAGGGATAACAGGTTGAAAGTTCCTTACTTTATATAATATTGATTATCAGAATGCTCTATTATGCCAACAACTCGCAGGGTTTCATCCCTGTAGCTTTTTTGAATGCCGTGCTGAAATGGGAGATGCTGCTGAAGCCCAGAGAGTTGGCCACATCTGATACGGAGTAACCATCCTGCTGTAATAATATTTTAGCCTTTGATATACGTAACTCCTGTGTATATTCATGTATGGTTTTGCCTGTAAGTGCTTTGAATCCTTTTTTCAGGTAGCATTCGTTCATGGCAACCTTACGTGACAGTTCTTTTATAGTAAGAGGGCTGTCCAGGTTTTCACGGATCACCTTTTGAGCTTCTACAACTTTGTCCCGTTCAGTGTCATTGGCCAGGAAACGGCAGGCGGGCACCGGGCAAACCGTGAATGGAACTATGATACACTCCATGGCCCTGCGCAGCAGGTGTGTTGCCGTTTCAGTTTGCTGTAATATCCTGGTAAAGGCGCTGGGCTCTCCTGTGTTGAGTAGCTTGTCTAGCAAATTGGCAGTTTGAGTACAGATGGCAAACTGCTGTTCAGTAACCCTGTCGAAACGGAAAGGTATATCTGACATCAAAGCTTCGAGCGGGTATTGTTCAAAGAATTCCGGTTTGAATTCCATCCAGCAGATACGCCCGGTTTCTTGCTGATCATCTATCTGCAGGTAAAGTAATTGCACACAAAAACTTCCGTCTGCTATCGGGAACAGGTTAAGCCTGGCATGTTCTTCCGGCCAGGTGTTTTCAGGGTAACTTACCTCAATATATTCGGCATGAATATAGTTGTTTATTTGCAGGGGGATACGTTCCAGCACCTGGATCTGCTGACCCAGAATACGCTCGATAGGAGCTACCTGCTGTGCTTTAATTTTTATCGATACCCTTGCCACGAGTGCAAATGTAGGTATTTCTGCTATCTCAACGGGTTTAAGGGCTTCTTGTCGGGTATAAGCAGTATTTATAGGCAGCATATTCTGCCATGACTAATGGGTAGTCATACAGATTCCTGTATATTTGAACACATTGGAACTTGTTTTTGAAATATTATTCTCGCTGGTATTGGAGATAATTGTCAATACATTAGGGCGTTTTGCCGTGGAGATTCGCAATTTGTACTATAAGCTAAAGTATCCAAACAAATACCTGAGAGCTGAAAAAATGACACAAAGGGATAGTGGCATTCCTACAGGAAGTAAAGTAGCTTCGTGGATATTTGTCATTACTGTTATGCTATTGTTATTATTGCTATTCTACAAGTTAACAGGTTTTTTTGATTAAGCCTTTTGGTTTCAGCCTATATTTGTCGCAGATTTTTTTACCGATGGAAAGAGTAAGGTCTTTTGCTAATATTGTCATTTTCGCTGCTGTTACAGCTATTTTATTTGTGTCTTGCGCTAACCCTAAGGACCTGGAATACCAGGATGTAAAGAACTTCAGGCTAATGGAAGTAAGTATGCGCCCGAAAATTGGCATGGATGTGCAGTTTTACAACCCCAATAAATTCGGAATGACCATGAAGGACGCTAATATAGACCTCTACCTGAATGGCAGGCTAGTAGGTAATGCCAGGCTTGCGCAAACCTATGATGTGCCGGGCCTGGATACTTTTTTATTACCTGTTAACCTGACCGCTGATCTGCAACAGGTATTACCCAATGCCTTGGCGATACTTGCAAATAATACAATTGACGTAGAACTGAAGGGGCATGTAAAAGCCGGCAGAGGTGTATTTATCAACGTACCTATAAGTTACAAAGGGAAGCAGGAGCTTAACGTTACCGGACTTTAACTTATTTTATTCTCATCAGGGATAAAGTGTTTTTTCAAATTGGTGTGTCCACGTGTCAATAGACTGGCGGTTGCGGATGAGATTTGGCTGATAGGACTGAAACTGCGCCATGAGCTGGCGTTGGCGATCAAGTTTGTCTTTGAGTTTTCTTTTTTCGCTGCCGTCTGCTGAGTCTATAGCAGCCTGTGTCGTTTTAATAAAGGTTTCCATACTTTTTGAAACATCTTTGAACAAGATGTTTGCAGCACTTTCGTTTCCTTCATTCAGGTAGCTGGTCAGTTGCCGCACTTTAGATTGAAATATTACACGCTGGTCGGGCTGAGCGTTGATTTCAGCAATAGTGTCTGTTTGTCCTGAAGAGCCAAAAGGCTGAGCACAGTATATTAGTATAACCAATAGGAACCTCATGTAAAGCGGCTTTACATAAATGTACAAAAAACGACTATATCAATCCCTTTATTTAGCTACCCGGAATCTGAGCTTCCTCGCCATACATCTGCGATTCGTACTTGAGCGAGGGGGAAGGTATCAACGTTCCCAGTCCCATCTCCGCCCATTTCTCATCTACAGATCTTATGGTTGCCTTATCGGCCACTATGATATTGGGCCATGGGCGCTCAAATCCATCAAGTGGTTTGGTTTTGAGTGTACCATCCAGCCCTAATATGTCATGTTCAGTACCACCGTAAAAATGATCGCGACGTGGATCAAGGTTATTGCAGAAACGCCAGAGTGTGTCGGCAATATCGTTCACATTTACAGTATGTTCAACATACAGTATCATTTTTATTCCGGTCACAGCAGGCAGCTCACATAGCGAAAGATGCAGATCTTCTACCTGTCTTTTGCGTGTTTTCTCAACAGATACGAACAAAACAGGTAACTGCACATCTGCCGCAAGTGATGAGTTGATACCTTTGATTTCAGGATACTCAGACATGATTTCCTGTGCCGAAAAATCTTTGGAAATCGTGAACGGCGTAAGTGGCGTAGTTATTTCTTCGTCCCATTTCTTCGTCCCGTCAATACACATCTTTCCTCCAAAGCCCAGCTTGCTGCAGCTATGGTCAAGTACGTCCATTGGCCCCTGGCTGAAATAAACGTCTGTAGCAGGGTTCATGTTATTGAGCACATATTGCGCCAGTGTTTTATAGTCGCCTATATTGATGCCTCCGTCAGCAATTACCAGTATCTTGTTGAACATCATTTGCCCCGCACCCCACATAGCATTCATAACCTTTTGCCCCTGTCCGGGATATTCTTTTTCAATCGAGGTAATAACAAGGTTGTGGAATACACCTTCTACCGGCATATTCATATCTACTATTTCCGGCACCATAGTCATTTTTATCGGTGCCAGGAATATACGTTCAGTAGCTTTGCCCAACCATGCATCTTCCTGTGGCGGTATACCTACAATAGTAGCGGGGTAAACAGCGTTCTTTTTATGTGTAATAGCTGTAACATGGAAACGTGGGTAGAAATCAGGTAGCGAATAATACCCTGTATGATCGCCGAAGGGGCCTTCCCATATCAGCTCTTCATTCGGGTCTACATATCCTTCTATTATGAAATCTGCATCAGCAGGCACCTCTATTTCAGGTTGTGTGATACATTTTACCAGCTCTACTTTTTTCTTTCGAAGAAATCCCGCCAGCATGTATTCATCTACATTTTCGGGCAGCGGAGCTGTCGCAGAATAAGTATATACAGGGTCACCACCAATTGCTACTGCTACCGGCATTTTCTTACCCAGCTTTTTGTATTCGTTAAAGTGTTTGGCAGATACCTTGTGCTTATGCCAGTGCATGCCGGTCATGGTTGGGCTGAACACTTGCATACGGTACATGCCTATGTTGCGTATGCCATTGTTGGGGTCTTTGGTGTGTATGGCAGGCAGTGTGATGAACCTTCCGCCGTCTTTGGGCCAGCATTTCAGTATGGGTAGTTTATCAAGATCGGGGTTGTCCAAAATTACCTCCTGGCAGGTGCCACGTCCGCTTACTACTTTAGGCATCCACGACGCAAACTTGCCCAACTGTGGCAGCATGGCAAGTTTCTCCAGCAAACCGTTTTTGGGGCCGGTCAGCATTTTGAACAGGTTCTCTATATCCCTTGCAACTTCGTCCAGTTCGTTGACACCCAGTGCTATGCACATACGTTTTTCACTACCCATACCATTGATAAGCAGTGGAAAATCTGTTCCGGTATTTTCAAAAAGAAGTGCTTTGTTCCTGTCAGGAGTTTTAGATATCCTGTCAGTTACTTCGGCTATTTCCAGCACAGGGTCTGTAAATGTTTTGATGCGTATCAGCTCACCTTCTGCTTCTAGTTTCTCAATAAATGCCTGTAACGATTTATATGCCATATGATCCTGTTCTGATTGTAAACAAACCAACTACGGATTTGGTTTGCCGGGTGCAAAGTTAGTATACCCTGCCTTAAGAGTTGTATATAAAGGTATAGGCAGTATAAATGTCTATTTTTGCCCGGCAGATGAAGAATAACACTAATTCAGGCAAAAGGCATGCTATACGCGTAGCATTGATCATACTGGTATGTATTGCTGTGGCAAAAATATATATGTATTGCGCTCAAGTACTGTATGAGAATACGGCCAATAAACATTGGCAGGGAGCACGCTACCTGGCCAGGAAGAGCAATCCGGCTAATATTAGTGCAGCTGATTCCTGCGCGGGTTTGTTACATACAGGCGACCTTGTCGTGCGCAGGGGTGATGATATGACGAGCTTTATGTTGTCTCAACTGAACAGGAGAGATAAAAGTTATTCGCATTGCGGGTTAGTTATTGTCGAAAATGGGAAGCCATATGTGTATCACAGTATAGGTGGCGAGGATAACCCCGATGCTTTGCTCAGGAGAGACCCTGCTGAAACCTGGTTCTCACCGGCAAATAACCTTTGTATAGCCACATACAGGTATGACATGAGCGACAGTATAATAAACAGGCTTGTGGATATGGTATATACATATTACAGGGAGAAGAGGATGTTTGACATGGACTTTGATATAGAAACCGATGACCGGCTTTATTGCTCTGAAATGGTGTATAAAGCAGTTAGTACGGCTACGGGTGACATATCATATATACCTTCAGGTGATGCATATGGTAAACATTTTACAGGTGTTGACGACCTATACCTTAACCAGCATACAAGGTGCATTTGCCAAGTTCGATATAAGTAATACCTTTGCCCATACACAAATAGTGACCAATGAGATATAATCGTTTTATTGCAATTTTTGCGGCTCTATTAATGCTTGGACTGGCCAGCTGTACAGACAACTCGCCAAAGGCAGTAGCCGAAAAATTCCTGAATGCTTTTTATCATAAAGACTATGAAAAGGCCAGGTCGGTGTCAACCGAAAAAACCATTGAACTGGTGAACCTGATGGAGCAATTCTCTATACAACAGCCGGACTCTGTAAAGCAAAACGCCAAACTCATTAAGATCGAAATTGTTGATGTAAAAGAAGAGGGAGACAAAGCGACGGTTATCTACACAGCATCTAACGAGCCGGGGGAGCAAAAACTAAGGCTTGAAAAACAAAACGGCAAATGGTTGGTGAGCCACTCCAAGCAGGACGATCTGGACGAAGAGCCATCTGAAGAAGGCATATTAGAAGGTGACGCCACAGAAATGTAATTGAGGGAAAGTATTTTCGAATATCAGGCTGCCCTATGGCGGCCTTTTTTATTGATTACAATGTAGCTCCAAAGAAGAGATAAGCCATTACGATAGAGGTAATGATACCTACAAGATCGGCCAGTAGCATGTAACCAATAGTATAGCGTGTATTCTTTACTGCAACTGCACCAAAATAAACCGCTATTACATAAAAGGTCGTATCAGAAGCTCCCTGCATAATGCCAGATAGTCTTCCTGGAAAGGAGTCAGCACCAAATGTATTCATGGTATCTACCATCATGCCACGAGCGCCGCTGCCACTTAATGGCCTGATAAGTGCCGTTGGCAACGCGTCAACAAAATGAGTGTCCATACCTGTAGCTATAAACAGGTGTTTCATTCCATTGATAACGATATCAAAAGCACCGCTTGTGCGTAACAAACTTATGGCCACCAGCATACCCACCAGGTAAGGTATGATCCTTATTGAGGTTTCAAAGCCGCCTTTGGCACCACTTACAAAAGCATCGAATATGTCTATTTTTTTGTACAAACCACCTAGTACGATAGCTACTATAATGAGTAGTATTAACCCATTGCTGAGTATAGATGAAAAACTCTGCACCCTGTCCATGCTCAGCGATGTGACATATACTACCAGCAGAGCCACTATAGCAGAAATACCACCTATCCACGCAAGTATTACCGGCTGAAACAGGTTGATCTTTTGCCTTACAGATACCAGTGTCATTGCAGCAAGTGTTGCCATGAACGTAGCTATCATGCAGGGTATGAAAATATCAGTAGGGTTGGATGCACCCATTGAGGAACGTATAGCTATAATGCTGACGGGAATGAGCGTTAATCCTGATGCATGCAGGCACAGGAACATGATCTGTGCATTGGATGCCGTGTTCTTATCCGGGTTTATCTCCTGCAGGCTTTCCATAGCTTTCAGGCCGAATGGTGTCGCTGCATTGTCCAGCCCCAGCAGGTTGGCAGAGAAGTTCATCATCATATGCCCGAAAGCGGGATGCCCTTTAGGTACGTCAGGAAAGAGTCGGGTAAAGAAAGGCCCGATGATACGTGATAAAAGATTGATGCCTCCCGCACGTTCAGCAATCCCCATAATACCCATGAACAGTGCCATGATGCCAATAAGTCCTATACATATGTTTACAGCAATTTTACAGGTTTCTATAATCCCGTCATTGTGTTTTACCAGGAGGTCTTTTACATTGTTAAAGGTCAAAGCTTTGGCTCCGGGTGTTACCTGTGCCAGAGCTATTATGTTTGCCGAACGGGTATCGCTACAAATGATAACATCTGCAGCATGTACACTGTCTGCAGGCAGGTAGCCGTATTGCTGTATCTGTGTTTCAAAAGATGCGGAGGGAGCATTCCCTTCAATGACATAATAAATGGTCGGGTATTCATCGGAAGATTTACCGGTAACCATACGGCCGAATACTTCTTTATCTCCATAGTATGTAAACTGTATACCAGCCATTACTATGGCTACCAGGATGAATGCAGCCCATATCTTACTTAATGCCATAAAACCTGTATCAGGTTTTGAAGGTAAAAAACTTAAAGTTGAAAGAGAAATAAAGCAAACACACCCATTTAAGTAGTTTGCTTGTCAATTACTTGAGGACGGTCGTGTCCTTCGTAGCTGTCCATCTTATCCAGCAGTTCAGTTAAAGACTGACTGAACATTAGTATCGACCGGGTACATTCATCCAGGAAACCTTCCTGCACCATAGTTGAGTTCATGGCTTTAAGCGGATCGTAATAACCATTGATATTCAGCAGGCCTATTGGTTTTGAGTGCATGCCCAACTGCCCCCACGTCAACATCTCAAACATCTCGTCCATGGTTCCCCAACCGCCCGGAAGCACCAATACTCCATCACACTTGTCATACATCTTTAGCTTGCGCTCGTGCATCGTTTCTACTACTATGAGTTCTGTTAGCCCGTCGTGCGCTATCTCTTTTGTTTGCAGGAATCCCGGAATAATACCGGTTATTTTACCGTTGTTAGACAGTACGCCGTCTGCCACGGCACCCATAATACCTATCCTGGCTGCACCATATACTACTTCAATACCCCTTTCGGCAAGTTGCCTGCCTACCTGGTAAGCTTCCTCCCTGTAGATGTCATTGTATCCGTCACCCGAACCGCAAAAAACCGCTATACTCTTCATTAGTGTTGGTACGTTTTAGTATTGATCAAAGATAAGTGCTTATCAATGAAAAGCTGTTCAACCGATATTAAACAAATTATAAAACTTCTACCTGGTTGCGTAGCAGGTCTTCAAACTCATCGCGCTCGCGTATCACAAAAGCTTTACCTTCTTTTATCATTACTTCTGCCGGTTTCAGTCTCGAGTTGAAGTTGCTGCTCATTTCAAAACAGTAGGCACCTGCGTTGTGAAAAACAAGCAGATCGTTTTCGTGTACTTCATTTATTACACGGTCCCAGGCAAAAGTGTCCGTTTCGCAAATATTACCTACAACGGTATAGATACGTTTCGCTCCATCTGGGTTAGATATGTTGCTGATCTTATGATATGAGTCGTAGAACATAGGGCGTATCAGGTGATTGAAACCGGAATTTACACCTACAAATACAGTGGCGGGTGTTTGTTTGATAACATTGGCTTTAACGATAAAGCTGCCACATTCGCTCACCAGGTATTTGCCCGGTTCAAACCATATTTCCAAAGGCTTGCCATACTCCGCTTCAAATTCTTTTACTGCATCAGTAAGTTGTTTCCCCAGGGCATCTACGTCTGTTTCTATTTCGTCATCGCGGTAAGGCACTTTAAATCCACTTCCCAGGTCAAGGTATTCAAGGTTGTCAAAGTGACGCGCCATCTCGAACATAACCTCTAATCCGCGCAGGAAAACAGCTGCGTCTTTGATCTCGCTGCCGGTATGCATATGCAGGCCGCGTACGTTCAGGTTGGTGGTTTTAACCACACGCTCTATGTGCCTCATCTGGTGGATGGAGATACCGAACTTACTGTCTACGTGCCCTGTAGAAATTTTGTAGTTGCCACCCGCCTCAATGTGTGGATTGATACGGATGCATATAGGATAGGTATTCCCGAACTTGTGTCCGAACAACTCAAGTATTGAGATGTTGTCGATATTGATATTTACACCCAGTTCTGTTCCCTGTACGATCTCGTCAAAATCAACACAGTTGGGCGTAAACAGTATATTCTCTTTGGCAAATCCCGCTTTGAGGGCCAGTTTTACTTCATAAATACTCACACAGTCTACGTTCGAGCCGAGGCTCTTCAGGTATTTAAGCACGTTGATATTGGTCAGTGCCTTGCAGGCATAGAATATTTTGGTCGGGTGGTCTTTAAAAGCCTCCTTCAGTTTATTGTATTGCTGAGCTATTTTCTCTGCATGATATACATAAGTGGGTGTGCCAAACTCTTTGGCCACTGCTATCAACTGCTCGTTACTGATCGGTTCGTACATGTTGTTTTATGAAATAAGTGTGCAAAAATAGAAAAAGAGCAGGTTATAAGTGCTAACCTGCTCTTTTTAACCTGTTATATTCAATATAACTACTGTTTATTCTTTATGATCTCATCCACTACCGCAGGATCCAGCAGTGTAGTAGTATCGCCGAGTTTGTCAGTTTCACCCTCTGCTATTTTGCGTAATATCCGTCTCATAATTTTGCCACTGCGTGTTTTAGGCAGACCGGATACAAACTGTATCTTATCGGGCTTGGCTATAGGGCCGATGATGCGGGAAACTGTTTGCATGATATTGTTGCGCATATGGTCTTGATCTATATGTATGTGATCGGCTATCACGTAGGCATATATACCCGTGCCTTTTACGTCATGTGGATAGCCTACTACGGCACTTTCAATCACCCCCTCGTGCATATTGATGGCGTTTTCTACCTCAGCAGTACCTATTCTGTGGCCACTTACGTTCATTACATCATCCACACGCCCTGTAATGCGGTAGTTGCCTTTATCGTCCCTCAGACAACCATCCCCGGTAAAGTACATGCCGGGGTAGGCAGAAAAATAAGCCTGTTTACAGCGTTCATGGTCGCCCCAGGTAGTACGTATCATAGACGGCCACGGGAATTTTATGCACAGATTGCCCGTTACATTGTTGCCTGACACCTCTTTACCCTGTTCATCCAGCAGTATGGGTTGTATGCCGGGCAATGGCAATGTAGCATGTGCAGGTTTAGCCGGGGTCACGCCTGCCAGGTTCGAAATCATAATACCTCCCGTTTCTGTTTGCCACCAGGTATCTACAACAGGACACTTTTTTTTGCCTATATGTTCATGAAACCAATGCCATGCTTCTTCGTTAATAGGCTCTCCAACACTGCCTAATACTTTCAGACTACCCAGGTCGTGGTTTTCAACATATTCAAGACCACTAGCCATCAGGCTACGGATGGCTGTGGGTGCTGTGTACAGGATATTCACTTTGTGTTTATCAGTGATGTCCCAGAAACGGCCGGCATCCGGCCATGTGGGGATACCTTCAAACATTAATGATGTAGCGCCTGCTGCTAAGGGGCCATATACTATGTAGCTGTGGCCTGTTATCCAACCAATATCTGCCGTACAGAAATAAATATCGCCCTGCTGATACTGAAATACGTTGACAAATGAATAAGTGGTATATATCATATATCCTCCGCAGGTGTGTACTACGCCTTTGGGTTTACCGGTAGAGCCTGATGTGTATAGGATGAACAGTGGGTCTTCCGCGTCCATTTCCACCGCCGGGAAATGATCTTCTTGTACCTTTTCCAGTTCATCGCTCCACCATACGTCCCTGTGGTGTATCATGCTCACCGCACAGCCTGTCCTTTCATAAACAATCACCCTTTTTACAAACGGACAGGTTGTTAATGCATCATCTACAACGGATTTTAATTGTATTTCTTTTGCACCCCTGTAAGCACCATCGCCGGTAATGATATATTCAGCCTGAGCATCCTGTACCCTGTCAGCTATACTCTGTGCGCTGAATCCCCCGAATATTACGGAATGTATCGCGCCCAGGCGCGCGCAGGCCAGCACTGCAATAGCAAGTTCTGCCACCATACCCATGTAAATGCATACACGATCACCTTTTTTTACCCCGTTATTGGCCAAAACATGAGCAAAACGACATACATGTCTGTGTAACTCTTTGTATGTGAATGTTTTAACTTCTTCATTGGGGTTGTTTGGCTCCCATGTGATGGCAATTGTATCTCCATTTTCAGCCAGGTGCCTGTCCAGGCAGTTTTCGGTTATGTTCAGCTTTGCCCCGATGAACCATTTCACGTCAGGCTTATTAAAGTTCCATTCCAGCACTTTGTCCCACTTTCTTTTCCAGGCAAAATGCTCTGCAACGCCTGCCCAGAAAGCTTCGGGGTTATTGATGCTCTCCGCATAAACACGGGTATATTCTTCACCTGTTTTTATCTGAAATGGATATGACATATGGCTTGTTTTATTAAATCATCATTAAACTAATAAAAATTGCCTGTATTATGGAAAAACAACCAACGATACAATAATATTAACCGTCTGTAAATCACACGTTAAGTGATTTTAGGAATTTCTTAACTTTATTATACAAAAACCCGAAACCAGCCTTAGAACAAATAACGATATGAAACACTTATATAAATATTGCACCATATTTATTCTTATATTATCTACATGCTATACCTATGCTCAATCCACTGGTGCTTTTACAGCATCACCAACATCCGGTTGTGTGCCATTATCGGTTGCATTCAGTAGCCAGGAAACTCAGTTTACCCATTCCTGGGATTTTGGCAACGGCCCTCCGATCACCAATGCGTCACCCTCTCCGTCAACTACTTATGTTACACCGGGTACCTATACTGTAACACACACTGTTACAGGTCCTAATGGGACCAAAACAGCATCAACAACCATAACGGTATTCCCTACACCTACGGTAGATTTTACAGCATCAAGTACAAATGTTTGTCCTGATCAGGCAGTTACATTTACGTATACCGGCAATGCGAGTAGTTCTGGCACACCTACCTTTAGTTGGGTATTTGGCAATAACGCAACCCCTGCAACGGGGTCTACGTCACCAGCCACAACCAGCTATTCTGCTGCAGGTCAGTATAACGTAACATTAAGTGTTACCAATAGCAACAGTTGTTATTATTCTCTGACTAAAAAACTATATATAACTGTAAAAGAAAAACCGATAGTAAACTTTACTGCCAGTCAGACTGATTTTTGTACAGACACCGCTACGGTATTATTTACTCCAAATATAACGGGAGGTGCTCCGGGACCGTATGTATATGCCTGGAACCTTGACATTCCGGGCAGTGCCACCAGCAGCGCTACCAGCCCTATACATACTTATATGGGACCAGCTCCCAAACAATATTCTGTCAAACTAACTGTGTCATCCAGCAATGGTTGTGACGGGTCTGTTACGAAATCCAACTATGTTAGATTACATAAACCACAGGCAGGGTTTACAGGGCCTTCTGATGCTTGTGTATTTACACCAGTGAATTTTACGAATGCGTCCCCAACAACGGGTGCTTCTCATACATGGGACTTTGGTGACAATACCGGCCAACTGGTTGCTTTGAATGGAAGTCATATTTATTCTGCCGCCGGAACATATACAGTGAAGGTGTATACATCTATTGGAGGGTGTGTTGATTCGGCAATGAGGACGATCATCATACATCCTCAACCAAGTGCATCTATTAAGCAGGTGCCAGATTCTGTCTGTCCGGCACCACAGGTAATATGTTTTAAGACAGTACCGGCAATGTCGGGGTATCAATGGTCTATCCAGGATAGTTTTGGTTTATCAACAAGTACGTCGTCCAATCCCTGCCACACTTACACGACCAATGGTGAATTTCCGGTGGATCTTGTGATCACAGATGCTAATGGCTGCATGGATACTATATTCAAGACAGTTAAGATCTACGAGTTGAATATTGAAGCCAGGGTTAATACTCATTATGCCAGGCCTCCGGCTTATGCTGACTCCGGTTGCGTTCCCTTTTTTGCGTCGTTTAGCGTAAATCTATACAGGGAAAACAAAATTCCGTATCCGTATGGTGTAAAAAGTTACCAGTGGGATTTTGGTGATGGTGGTACCTCGACTTCGAAAAACCCAACACATACCTATACAAACATAGGCCATTTCAGGGTGCTGGTAACGATCGAGACCCAAAATGGATGTACCATAAAAGACAGTTTATACATTAAGACAGGATACCTTCATGTCGTAGACTCATTTGAGGTTTCAGATACATTGATATGTCCCAGGACCTGGGTGAAGTTTGTAGCTCGCGCAAGACGTGATACTTCAATTTATGTAAAAAGCTACGATACATTGAAATATCACTGGAACTTCGGAGATAGTACAAAAGCGGTTGTTGTTGGTGATTCTGTAAAATGGCACTTTTACCAGGGAGGACCTCCTTGTATAGACTCCTTTACCGTAAAACTGTATGTGTCGCATAATGGGTGTATTTCAGGTACGAAGGTTGAAGAACATTTTGTGATCAAAGAACCGCCTTGTGCAGATTTTGGTTTTATGCTTGACTCTTGTGATAATAGATTGAGAGTCAGATTTATTAATCGATCCCAAAGCTATTCATCTTCCAAATGGTTTTTCGGGGATAACGATACATCAACATTAGACAATCCGGTACATATATATCCTACAAAAGGAAAATATCTGGTGACGCTCATTGTTCACAATGACAGTACACATTGTAATGATACAATGAGACAGATGATCTTTTTTGGAGATAATCCTCCCGAAGTAGTTGCTAATAAAACAGAATTGTGTGTAGGAGATTCAGTGCTGTTTTTTGCTTTCCTTAAAGAAGATACAAGCTTTGCCCTTTTTGATTGGTATTTAAATGGTGTAAAAGTATCGGCACAAATAGACAATTACAAAAAAGTATTTAATCAGCCGGGTCAGTACACCATTATGGTAACAACGACTAATGTGCATACTAATTGTATTGATACTCTTATTAAAAATGCCTGGATAACAGTAGGGGGGCCAACGGCTGGTTTTGTAACAGACAAGACTCATCTCTGCAACCCTGACACTGTTAGATTCACTGATACGTCTTTTGCAGGTGCAGGCACCAGTATAGTCCGACGAACCTGGTATTGGGGGAGATCGCCCGGCGACACATTAACCATATCTGGAGTTAGTCGAACCGTATTATATGACAGTACCGGTGATTATGACAATGGACTTGTGGTTGTAGATAACCTGGGCTGTGCCGATACGGTTTTCAGAAGCCAGTATATCCATGTACTCAAGCCAGATGCTGCATTTAATGTGCAATCACCACTATGTGTTGGTGCAGAAGCTAAATTCTTTAATGGATCTACTAATGCCGTTAAGTTCCGTTGGAACTTTGGGGACGGCGGTATTGATACCGTAAATTCAGACCCAACGCATATCTATAATGCCATGGGCACTTTTAATGCACAATTGGTAGTAACAGATACTTTCGGGTGTAAAGATACTACTGCACTTATTCCTGTAGAAACAACCAAGCCTATCGCCAATTTTACACTTTCAGACTCAATGTCAGTTTGTGCTCCGCTGATCGTAAATTTCGATGGCACTGTTTCGTTGAGAGAGAAGAGGTACGAGTGGCATTTTGATGATGGCTCTTCACCGGGGTACAAAAAAACACATACCGTAGTGTTCAACGATGTGAAGGAATACCACGTTAAATTGATTGTAACTGATTCATTAGGCTGTAAAGACAGCATAACTAAGCCGATCCAGGTGTTGGGTTATGCCGGTGCCTTTAGCTACGACCCGATAAGTGGTTGTACTCCTTTGACTGTTAATTTTACTTCGAAGGTCAAAGGAAGTATTCCGACCATAATATGGGACTTTGGCGATGGTAACACTTTGTTGGGCAGTTATCAGCAATTGAAAGTATCACATACATATAATACTCCCGGCAGGTATTTGCCACGTATGATATTTAATAATGGGCTTGGGTGTAAGGTAGGTAGTGCAGGACTGGATACAATACTGGTAGATGGTGTCATTGCTGATTTTGAAACAGGACCTGCCTGCCAGTATTCACAAGTTGAGTTCATTAATAAAACCTGGAGCGAAGTTACTCCTATAAAAACTACCAATTGGACTTTCCATGATGGTTCCTTCAGCGCGTTAAGAAATCCAAAACGCAATTACGGGCCTCCGGGAACTTATAAAGTAAAACTGGTGGTGACGAATACTCAGGGCTGCATTGATTCAATTGAAAAGAATATTACTATCAATGTACCTATTGAAGTCAGTGCAGGGGGAGATACTATTATCTGCCTGAAAGACTCAGCACAATTATTCCCGAATGGCGGTGTGTCTTACTTATGGTCACCTGCTGCAACGTTAAGTTGTACTCAATGCAATAATCCATTTGCGTTCCCGCAAAAGAAAACTGTGTATACAGTCATCAGTACAGATGTAAATGGGTGTCATGATACAGGCAGGACTGTTGTGGATATCAAAACACATGTTACAAGTATTGTAGGTGAAGGTGCCAAGATATGCGAAGGAGAAACAACTAAGCTTAGTGTTTCAGGTGCAAGAACATATTTATGGTCACCTGGTGCCTACCTGGATAATGTAAAGAGTCCTGCACCTTCTGCCAACCCTACAAAAACCACGCAGTTTATGGTGGTTGCTTATGAGGGTAGTTGTATACCGGACACAAACTATGTTGAAGTATTAGTGCATCCCAAACCTACTGTAAATGTAAGGGGCGAAAAAACGATCATTGCTGGAACTTCGGCTGACCTGTTGGCGTCCGGGGACAATATTGTCAGATTCTTATGGTCGCCTGCAAATACACTATCGTGTGCAGATTGTGCCAACCCGATAGCTTCTCCGTTCAAAAACACAGTATATAAAGTTAAGGTGTTTACCCTGTATGATTGCGTTGACTCTGCAGATGTAAAGATCATGGTGTTGTGCGACAATAGCCAGTTGTACATACCCAATACATTCACGCCTAATGGCGATGGTATGAATGATATTTTTATGGTGCGTGGTTCGGGTATAAGCACACTAAAATCATTCAGGGTGTATAATCGTTGGGGTGAATTGTTGTTTGAACGGTTAAATGCAAACGTAAATGATCAAACAGCAGGATGGGACGGTACTTTCAATGGGGCACAACTGCCACCGGATGTGTATGTATATATGGTAGAAGCATATTGTGAGAACGGTGATCTGCTTAAAACTAAGGGTGATATAACCATTATTCGCTAAACACGGAGACGAGAGATATAGTATGAAGAAGATATTGATTGGATATGTTGTTTTGATGTTGTTTTGCAGCTGTCAGTTGCTGGCACAGGATATACATTTTTCACAGTTTTACGAAACTTCTATTCTACGTAACCCCTCGTTCACAGGGATATTTACAGGCGACTATAAAGTAGGTGTTGTTTACCGCAGTCAGTGGAGCAGTATCAGCAAACCTTATCAGACAGGCGTTGTAAATGCTGAAACAAGAATTCCTGTAAGGGGCATGAATAATGATTTTGTCAGTATTGGCCTGTTGGCATATTACGATAAGGCGGGCAGTGTAAGCCTGCAGACACTGACCTTGTATCCTGCATTGAACTATAATAAATCACTTAGCAGTGAAAAGAACACCTATCTGTCGGTAGGTTTTACAGGTGGCTTTATTCAACGCAGCTTTGATCCTTCAAAAGCAACTTTCGATAATCAATACCAGAATGGCAGGTACGACCCTTCATATGCTACCGGTGAGTCGTTCACGCAGCCCAGTTTCAACCAGTTAGATATGGGTGCCGGTTTCAGCTTTAATACAACCACAGGCCAGGATAATAATATAAATATAGTGCTGGGTGCAGCCGGCTACCACTTTTCCAGGCCTAAATATTCTTTCTTCAACGACAGGAATATCAATATAGCTATGAGGCTGAACCTGAGTGCAGGTTTAAGTGTTCAGGCAAGTGAAAAATTCAGCTACCAGTTGCACGCAAACTACATGAGTCAGGGTGCATATAATGAGCTGATAGCCGGAGGGTTGTTAGGCTGGAATAAGACGGAACCCAGCTCGTCAACTATCATGTTCTCCATATTTGGAGGTATATTCTACCGTTTCAGAGATGCGATAATACCTACTGTAAAGGTCCGTTACCACGACCTGTCATTTGGTATGAGCTATGATGCGAATGTGTCGAAATTGACTGCTGCCAGTAACCTGCGTGGCGGATATGAACTGACCATTGTAAAAACAGGCTTGTTTCGAGATCCTAAATACCAGAAGGCACGCACACTTTGCCCGCATTTTTATTGATTTTTATGAGGTTATATAAAAGAAGAACCCCGCAATTTGCGGGGTTCTTCTTTTATGTTCACTAACTCTGTTAATATTAGTAGCCCATGCCCATACCACCCGGCATTCCGCCATGGTCGTGGCCTGCAGCTTCTTTTGGCTCAGGTTTGTCAGCTATCACACACTCAGTGGTCAGTAACATGCTGGCAATTGAAGCAGCGTTCTCTAATGCTACACGGGTAACCTTTGTAGGATCGATAACACCTGCTGCCATCATGTTCTCATACACTTCAGTACGTGCGTTGAAACCGAAATCAGCCTTACCTTCTTTCACTTTCTGTACTACTACAGAACCTTCGATACCTGCATTTTCTACTATCTGGCGCAGTGGCTCTTCCAGCGCACGGCGGATGATTGCAATACCGGTTGTTTCGTCGTTGTTGGCACCTTCCATACCTGCCAGTGATTCGATAGCGCGGATAAGCGCGATACCACCACCAGGTACGATACCTTCTTCAACAGCAGCACGTGTAGCGTGCAGTGCATCGTCTACGCGGTCTTTCTTCTCCTTCATTTCTACCTCGGTAGAAGCACCTACGTACAGTACAGCAACACCACCACTCAGCTTAGCCAGGCGTTCCTGTAATTTTTCTTTATCGTAATCGCTGGTAGTAGATTCAATCTGAGATTTGATCTGCTTGATGCGCATTTCAATGTTCTCTTTAGCACCTTTACCACCCACTATTGTTGTGTTGTCTTTGTCCAGCGTGATGCTTTCAGCCTGGCCCAGGTACTCGATGGTAGCATTGTCCAGTTTGTGGCCCTGCTCTTCGCTGATAACGGTACCACCTGTCAATACAGCTATGTCCTGCAGCATTTCCTTACGACGGTCGCCAAAGCCCGGAGCTTTTACAGCAGCTATTTTCAGCGAACCACGCAGTTTGTTTACTACCAGCGTAGCCAGTGCTTCGCCATCTACATCTTCTGCTATGATCAGCAGCGGGCGGCCTGTTTGTACAGTAGCTTCCAGCAATGGCAGGATGTCTTTCATCGTGCTGATCTTCTTGTCGTAGATCAGGATGTAAGGGTTATCCAGCTCAGCGTTCATTTTCTCAGTATTGGTTACAAAGTACGGGCTCAGGTAACCACGGTCAAACTGCATACCTTCTACCACTTCTACAGTAGTTTCAGTACCTTTTGCTTCTTCTACAGTGATAACACCTTCATTACCTACTTTGGCCATAGCTTCTGCTATCAGTTTGCCTATTTCGCTATCGCTGTTAGCAGAGATAGTTGCTACCTGCTCTATCTTCTTGTTGTCGTTACCTACTTTTTCAGATTGTTTCTTCAGGTTTTCAATAGTTGTAGCAACTGCTTTGTCTATACCACGCTTCAGGTCCATCGGGTTAGCACCTGCTGCTACGTTCTTCAAACCTTCAGTTATGATAGCCTGTGCCAGTACAGTTGCAGTTGTAGTACCATCACCGGCTACGTCAGCGGTTTTTGAAGCTACTTCTTTCACCATCTGGGCGCCCATGTTCTCAATAGCGTCTTCCAGTTCTATTTCTTTAGCTACAGAAACACCGTCTTTTGTTATAGCGGGTGCACCGAATTTCTTCTCAATTACCACATTGCGGCCTTTAGGTCCTAATGTTACTTTCACCGCATTAGCCAGGGCGTCTACACCGGCTTTCATCTTATTACGGGCATTCGTATTAAAAAACAATTGTTTTGACATAGTATGTTCAATTTTAATCTGTTTACAATTTTTGTTAGTTCCTGTTTAGCGGCACTATACTAGATGATTGCCAGGATATCGCTTTCGCGCATGATCAGGTAGTCTGTACCTTCCAGCGCTATTTCTGTACCGGCATATTTACCATACAGTACAGTATCGCCTGCTTTTACGGTCATTGGCTCATCTTTTTTACCGGGGCCAGCAGCCACTACAACACCACGCTGTGGTTTCTCTTTTGCTGAATCAGGGATGATGATACCGCTCGCAGTTTTCTCTTCGGCAGCAGCCGGTTCTACGATCACCCTGTCATGAAGGGGAGTAATGTTCACTTTGTTAGCCATAGTTATCTTGATTTTTAATTTGTTTAATGATTTCAACCTTTCAGGTAGCATGTTTTATGCCATTTGGTCGGGGCTGACAAAGTTGCGCCATTTTTTCATGATAATCAGACTTTTTTTAATATGATGATATTTTTTTGTCAGCCAATTTTTATACTACACTGTCAACCTTTCATTTACAATTGTTGTTGTAGTATTTTTATGACCTAAAATTTTTACTAAATGGCTGTAATAGTAGGGCAAAAAGCCCCTGATTTTACTTTGTACGACTCTGATAAGAACGAGGTTTCGCTAAGCGGACTGAAAGGCAATAACGTATTGCTGTTGTTCTACCCACTGGCATTTACCGGCACCTGTACTAAAGAACTGTGCTCGGTTCGCGATAATATAGCTACTTATAATAATGCGAACGCAACTGTATTAGGTATCTCTATCGATAATGTATTTGTGCAGGACAGGTTCAAAAAAGAACATGGATTACAATTCCCGTTATTGAGCGACTTTAACAAGGAGACCATTCATGCTTATGATATTGTACACGATACTTTTGCATTTGGCATGAAAGAGGTAGGCAAACGCTCTGCCTTTGTGGTAGATAAAGAGGGTTTTGTAAAATATGCTGAGGTGCTGGATAACCCAAGTGAAATTCCCGACTTTGAGGCTATAAATGCCTGCCTGGCAGAATTGCATTAATACAATATTTAAAGGGCCTGCTTTTAGCAGGCCCTTTAATATCAGTAAGATTCTTTTTCTTTTCTTGTATGTATTCATTGTATATCCATACGACGATAAATACAAACATTGCGCCGGATATACTCACCAGCATATCATATTTTTCCGGAGTAAAACCGCTCCATATCAATTCAATAATAATTGCTGTAGCGATTATTATAAGCAGTATGGATATTCGTTTTAGGTAAGTTTTCAAAGGTCAATTTTTATTGATGTTAAACTTAGCTTTTACTTTTGTATCCCAAAAAGGCACGTTATCATAATTGATCTTATAAACTGCAATTTTCTTGTCAGGGTTGTTGTCTATGAAATTGTTGATCTCCCGGAAAATATGTTGCCTCTTTTGCATACCTCTTGTCCAGGTAGCATAAAATACAACAAATGAATAATCAATATTGTCGTGGATCTTAGCTACTCCTTTATTGCCATTATAGTCGCAATATTGCAAAAGATCAGTTTCCAGTGATAATGTTGTGTCCAATCCATTGTAGTTTTTAGGGATAGGGGAACGCAGTGTTTGCAGATCGCTTAATAGCCCTTCACAGGATGCCCATTGCATAATTAGTTGACCCTCTTTGTCATAGCATCTTATTTGTAAGAATCTGAATCCTTCGTCAATACCGGGTTTGTATTTTTTGTTTTTCAAATCAATAAAGGTCTGTTTATCCATATAATAAACATCCTTTGTAACCATATTATTCCTTTTAAGCATTTTAAGGGTCCTCTTTTCTTTTCTTACGCGAGGCGTCTCGATACCAACTGTAGCCATCATTAAAGGCCTGCATGATGCGAATAGAAAAATACAGGTGATAATAAGTAAATACTTCATAGTGCTTTCTAATGTATTTCGTTGTCGATTTTGCGAAATACTTTTTTTATTTGTCCTGATATCATACCTAAAACAAGTGTGCAAAGTATAGATTGAATGGTAACTCCGATAATAATATTACGCGTACTGTCTTGCGGGAAAACATACACATAGAATATGGTCCAGGCTATAACCCACATGATGAATTTGAGCGTTGTTTTTTTTATTCTTTTCATAGCATTGTGATTATGTACAATATCCGATGTTTACTCTATGGTTGAAACTTCAGAATAAGGGGATACGTCAGGATCGTCAGATTAAATAAGTGTATCAAATTTTCTTTTACGCAACATAGCCTCCAGGTGGGATAGGAGGCTATGCTTATATTGAGTTGTCAAATATTTATTAAAAAACGTAGTCCTATGGCCTCAAAAGCATTAACGCTATCATTATAGCTATTGCAATAGCAGCTATTGTATAAAAGGCGAGCGTTATTTTCGTACTACTATTATATCCTATTTTATTCTTTGTGCTTTCAGCCTGTGTAGCTTTGTAATATTTGCTAGAATATAAATTGTGATAGAATGTTAGTAAATACAGTATTATACTGTACGACGAAATGCTTAAAAGGTCATACGCGGATAAAATAATGCTTGGTTTAATATTGCTGGCAAAAATAAGTGCGAGTAATAAGCCATGTGAGAACAAAAAGGCAGTCTGAAATGATTTTTGCCTGACAAGTTTAATATGATCACTATCATTTTTTTCTTTGCTAAAAGCTATGATATATAAGCCAAATATCATTCCCCATTCAAACAAAGTATATTGTTGAGTGTTAGTTAGCCTTTCAATGACTGACATGTCAGATATGCGCACTATCATCATTACAATTAAACTAATTGTCGATAAGATTATCCCGACGATTTTCATCTGGTAATTCAAAATGATATTCAATTGTTTCATTGTATTCATATTTATTTATGCCTGAATAAAATTATAGAGTGTTTTCTGGTAATCTGATTCATAAGTACACTGGTTAAGCAGTATTTTAGTCACTAACACCAAGTGATATTGCTCCTGCTATAAGAATACCTAGAGGTCCTGCCGCAAAAAAGCCGGCACCGGCTATTGCATCTGCAATAATGGTAAGCTGACCATTAGAAATTTGCCTGGCTGTGTTTTCTGGATGGTTAGTTTCCCAGTTTGACCAATAATCGTGTGAACTTTCTACGATTGATTTGAATGCGGTAAATATCTCAATATCTGATGAGGTATAATTAGACTGATTTACAGAGTTGATAGCTGACAGACAGTCTTCATAACTTAATGACACATCCACAATGTCATAAAGGTCGTCATGTAGTTCTTGAGAAATAGCTCCTGTAGATAACATGTCTGATAGCATATTTCTGTAAAATGTCGTCCCCTGTGTAGCAGTCATATTGTGCACACCCAGCATGTTATTGAATAAAGTACTATTAACCGCACCGCTGATTTCTTGAGATGTGATCTCATCAAAACCATCTTCCGGATATTGAGCATCCATTTCTTCTGCCATAGTTGTTACCAAGGTAGTGAAATCATAAGATACAGCATCGGCCCAATAATACTCAGAAAGAGATAGCGCGTCATTATGTGCTTGTCCCCATTGGTTATAATTAATATCAGCAAGGGCTGGGCTATCGAAGGATTTTTTGTTTTCTTCGATATTTTGCTTTTTACAAGCAACAAATGTCATAGCACCTATAGCTATCGTGGCTATTGTCGGGAATAAAATTTTCGAAAGTTTCATAATTAGTTAAGTTTTAAAGGTTTTCCTACTCTTTTTCTACGCTTTTCGGATTACGCGTACAAGCTATCTTGATGGTGAACCGGTTCGTCAGATACTTTTGCACTACAAATATCCGAATCCTGCGATTTTAGGGTACCCAAAAAAAGATGGTGTTCTATATGACATTTTATGGGTAGGGCTGAATTAACAAAAAGGGAGGATAATTATTATCCTCCCTTTTTGTATGTCTTACTTAAGATTGCTTTTCCCAATTCGACCTTAATAATATCTCGTACACGATAAAGATAAAGGTCAGGTCTCCCGGTATACGATTTTAAGCTTCTTTGCCTGTATGAGCTGATTATATGGTAGTTGTCTTAAAGATGAGGCATACATAAAAAGGGACACTACATGTTTATATCATGTAGCGTCCCTTTTTTGATCATGAATATAGTTTTCTTAAAAATTTCCACCTGTATATAGGAAATATAAGTTTCCAGATATCTTTTTGATCAATCAGTCCCAGATGTATGAGTCTTATGCCATCCACAATAGGTCTGTATACAAGTGAATATATCAGAAGCAATATTATCGAGTATCGGAGTTCTACATAAAACAACATGTACAAGATGAAAAATACAGGTGTTAATATGAGTATCCAATATAAATACTTATTCATAGCTGAGTTGTTTGATTAATAGATACTTTATATACAGAAATTGATGTTAGTAGTTTGCTTTTACTGTCTCACCAATTGCACATGCAGCTGCAACGCAACCACCAATACCCGGGTCAACCAGGGTCCCTAACCACAAACCTACTGATACCCAACCTCTGTTGGTATAGAAATCAGTTATACAATCCATAACATTCTGACCGGACGGAGCAACAGCACGAGCTTCATTATTTGCCTGGTCCCATTCAATTGTATACATCAAATTGTTAGAACTGTTATAGAATTCAATCTCTTTGTAGGTAGAAGATATGTTGTTTATTTTCAATATCATATAGTCTGTATATGCAGAAAGTTCGCTATTATATATTACTGCCAGCGCATATTGAATGTTACCAAAGCTGTTGGTTGAGTAAGCATAATAGGTTGAAACAGACAAATCATAACCGGTTGTTAGTGAAAGGTCCTGAGTATTGAATATCACAGTTTCAAGAACACCATTATTATCGTGTTGTATACTGCTAACATTATTTGAAATGTATGTGTTGACATCTGTAACTGTTGTAGGGTTGGTAACACTGGTTGTTTCAAATGGACCATATCCGTCTTCTTCAGTAGCAAGTGCTTTTTGATTGACAGTTTCTACTTTTGAGATTTGGTTATTTTTTTTACAAGAGTAAAGGCCAACTGTTGTAAATAACAATATTCCCAGTCCAGCAGTTATTAATACATATTTTTTCATAATTAGTTAAGTTTTTTAGGTTTTCCTACTCTGTTTCTACGCTTTTCGGATTACGCGTACAAGCTATCTTAATGGTGAACCGGTTCGTCAGATATTTTGCACTACAAATATCATAACTATACCATTTCACTATACCCTAAAAAAGATGGTGTTTGAAATGACATTTTATTTTGGAAAGACTGAAGTAAATGTGAAGGGAGGATAATTATTATCCTCCCTTTTTGTATGTCTTACTTAAGATTGCTTTTCCCAATTCGACCTTAGTAATATATCGTACGCGATGAAGATAAAGGTCAGGTCTCCTGGTATAAGTGTGAGAAATAGTGGCCAATATATACCTTTTTTTATTTGAATTTTTTCCCAATAAGATTCCATATTACCCTATACAGTATGTATATAACATACAGGAGTAATTGTATTATTATGAGCTGTGCAACGAGTTGTAAACAACTTTCGATGTTTAACTCATTCATATTATAGAGATTAATTGCACGTAAAATACCCACAATTAAAAGAGGGATAGGGAAAAGTGGCGTCTTAGAGAGAAAGATATTCTTCATTGTATTATCCTTGTTCTGAAAGGTTGAATTAAAAAAGAATGTCTTGAAGTTTACTCATTGCGGAACCATCCATTGCCCCTTTAACAACACCTGCAAAAAAACCTAATAGGGCACCATAGCCACTCCATCCGAAAGTTACAGTATAGTAAACACCTTCCACAGCTGCACCTACTACATCAGCCTTGAGTGTTCCTGGTACAGCTTCTTGTCTTGCTGGTGAACCGGTTCGTCAGATATTTTTGCACTACAAATATCCGAATCCTACAATATTGCGGTACCCTAAAAAATGGGGGTATTTGTAATAACATTTTATTGAAGAAGGTACTGAGTTAAATGTAAAAGGGAGGATATAAAATATCCTCCCTTTAGTATGTCTGACTTAAGATTGCTTTTTCCAGTTCGACCTTAATAATATCTCGTACGCGATAAAGATAAAGGTCAGGTCTCCCAGCATAAGTGTGAGAAATAGCGGCCAATAAATACCTTTATATTCAATGTAGGAATTGAGGCCTACAGCGGCGATACCTAATATAAAATTCACCGCAAAAAATATCCCGAACCGCTTACTGATATATTTATCTCTTAATGACATTTGTTTAACGTTCTACTGCTCATTTTGCAGCATTACAATACAGTTCCTGATAGTTTCACCTACATTTTCTCCATATCCGGGAAAGACGTAACGAACCTTACCTTTGGTGTCTATTATAAATGTTTGAGGGTAACCCTTTATCCCAAAGCTACTAGTTGTGCCTGACGATTCTGCATTGATATACTGGTCAAAAGAATAATCAGATCTCAGGTATTTGTATATTTTTTTATTGTTTTCAAATAGTTTTACATAATATAGGTTGTGCCCCTTCTCTATATATGCGCTATCCTTGAAAAATGCATAGAAAACGATCCTTTCATCTTCAAAATGTTTTTTTATCCTGTTCAGGTCCTCGATTTCCATCATGCATGCCGGACAACCATAATACCAGAAATTAATAAGGGTGATTTGACCTGGAATATCAGTATCCGTTAAGGTATCCCCATTAATATTTCTGATGCTGAAATAAGGAAGTTCGTGATTTAGCAATTTATATTCATTTGCATAATATAGCCTGATATCTTCACCTGCCAACCTGTTAATAGGGTCGTAGTCTTTGAGTTTTTTCTGGAAGTTAGTATCTGAAGGGGTTTTTACGCGAATGTTAATTAATGTATCAGATGTTTTTTTATCAGTGAATGTAACCCTGCCTTCTCCGGATCTTGTAGGTAAGATTATTAGTTTATCGCCCTGGTATTGAACCATTAGATTGTTTGTTGCAGAGAAATTGAGTTTGAGTACGCCCAGTGCATCTAATTCCTGGAAAGTATAAATAGGTATTGTTATTGACGTGTCAATTGGCTTAGACAATTCATTTGTAGGAGTTGAACTACAGGAAGAAATGCAAAACAAACAAAATACAAAAAGGATAATTATTCTCATAGGTTTAAGATGAATTGACAGTTGTAAGGGCATTTAAATGTATGCCCTTACAACTGTATTACTCAGAATTATTCAAATGTAACAACTAACAGGTCCCCAACTGCATCTGGATCACCATTTTCATAGCTTACAGTTTCAATTGTGTAGTCTCCTTGAGGAATTGTATATCCAGCAGATATACCTAATGCAGAGGTTACAAATTCGGGTAGTACCCAGTCGCCTGGAATAGACATAACTCCATCCGCATACAGATTATTGTAGGTAGTGGAATGTAATGTCTCTTTGTCAATGATCATCATGACATTACCATCCTTGTACGCAAAAACAGCTGCACCCTCATCAACTGGATATGTATCCCCTGGGTCAGGAACTACCATGCCACCAGCAGTGATTGTAAATTCACATATACCATCTCCTGGATTACATTTAAAGGTTTCAGGACCGGTAGACTCGTAATAGCCAGATCTGTAACTTGTTGACACTGATGGAACTAATCCAAGCCAGCCTAAAATTTTGCTTATCCAACTACGTGAATAGTTATTAATATTTATTTCTTTTTTTGCAGGGGAAGATGCTTGCTCACTTTTAGTACAAGAATAAAACCCTATACTCGAGAATAGTGCTAGTGCAATACCGGTAGTAATTAATACGTACTTTTTCATAATGTTAATTATTGATTTGAGTTATTAAAGGTTTTCCTACTCTGTTTCCACGCTTTTCGGATTACGCGTACAATTTATCTATTGGTGAACCGGTTCGTCAGATACTTTGCAATACAAATATCTGAACGTAATAGCTTTGCGGTACCCTAAAAAAGATGGTATTTGAAATGACTTTTATAGGGGCAGGACTGAATTAAATGTAAAAAGGGAGAATATAAAATATTCTCCCTTTTTACTTAGTAAACGTCAGTTGTCTTATTATTCATAAAACTTCTTAAAGGGCGTAGCAGAATGCTGAACATAAGTGTAAACAATACTGTTTGGATGGTAACACCTACGACGATATTGGATACGCTGTCTTCAGGCAGGACATAGACATAGAATACGGTCCACACTACAGCCCACATAATTAGCTCAAGGGCTATTTTAAATACTTTTTTCATTGGATAGTTGTACATTTTATTAAGTGATACAGTTATAATTAGTAAACAAGCCTTACGGGGCTTATTTGCAATTACAAATATTCTCATAGCAGTGTTTTGCCATGCCATAAAAAAGATGGTATTTAAAATGTAAAATGGTTGGTATACTCCCCAATCATTTATGTCTTAAAGACGCAGGTAATACGGAAGCCCGGTAGTTATGAAGCTGATTCCTGGCTTAATTTATTGTACAGTACACGTACCAGCCCGTCAGCCAGGCCTATTTTGGGTACATATATCTCTTCAGCTCCCGACCAACGCATAATTGAGGAGTATATCTGTAAAGCAGGTACAATTACATCAGCACGGTCTGCCCTGAAGTTGTACAGGTGCATTCTTTCTTCTACCGTGCTGGCACTCAACTCTTTATAGTAGTCTTTTATCAGCTCCAATGGCAGAGGCTTGCCTTCTTTACGTTTTGATACGGAGAATATCTTGTTGATATTACCACCTGTACCTATTGCTTCCAGTGGTTGATAGTCTTTTGTATGTGTCTTTATGTACCATTTCATATGCTCCCACTGCTCTTCTGTCACCTGTTCGTTCAGCATTCGTATAGTACCAATATTAAAGGACTCTTTGAATATGGTATGATTGTTTGAGAACAGCGTTACCTCTGTGCTACCACCACCTACATCTACATACAGGTAAGATTTACTGCTGTTCATGTTATCCGCTATATGGGTCTCGTATAGTATGGTAGCTTCTTCCATGCCGCTGATGATCTGTATCTCAACACCCGTTTCATTTTTTATCTCCTCCATGATCTCAGGTCCGTTAGCAGCATCCCTCATGGCCGAAGTTGCACAGGCCTGCAGACTCTCAACTTCGTATATGTCCATCAGCAGTTTATATATCCTGATGGTATCTACCAGTTTTTTCCGCTTTTTGTCAGAAATATGCCCATGGGTAAATACGTCAAAACCCAGGCGTAGAGGTATGCGTAATAATGTAAGTTTTGTATAGTCTACCGTGCCATCTTTATAAACGGAGACCTCTGAAATAAGCAACCTTGCTGCGTTCGACCCAATATCTATAGCCGCTAATATCAACCTTTATACTTTTTCTGGTGTAAAAACGCATAGATGTCCATTTGTGAACGCACAACCGGCTCATCTGCTATACGTTTTACGTATTCGTTACGTTGTTCGTTATCTAATATACGAGCTTTTACGTTTCCTTTCAGTTGAATATTAAGTATGTGGATTAATTCCTGTTGTATTTCTTTGTCCAGAATCGGGCAGGCTGTTTCTACGCGATGGTCCAGGTTGCGCACCATCCAGTCGGCAGATGATATGAACACCTTGGGCTGCCCTCCGTTATGAAACACAAAAACACGTGCGTGCTCCAGGTACTCGTCTATTATGCTGATAGCCTGTATCGGTTTTTTAAATGCTTTCTGCTCAGTATAGGCGCAACAGCTACCCCTTATGATAAGTTTTACGTCTACTCCGGCTTTTACCGCATCATATAGCTTGCCTATCAGTATTTCGTCTACCAGGCTGTTTAGCTTGATGGTAAGCGCAGCAGTTTGGTTCTTTTTAGCAGCTTTTATCTCTTTTTCTATCAGGTCTAAAAAGAAATTACGCATGGTATTGGGCGAGACAGGCAGCAATTTGCACTTATCCAGGTGTGTGAAGTTGGGCACGGGACTTTCCAGGAAAGCGAATACACGGTTCACATCGGCAATGATATTCCGGTTGGTGGTCAGCAGGCAATGGTCGCCATAATAGCGTGCTGTATTTTCATTAAAGTTGCCTGTCGATATAAATGCGTATTGCTTTGTCTTTTTGAATTCACGCTTTTTGATCACACAAAGTTTGGCATGCACTTTCATATCAGGCAGTCCTATCAGCACTTTTACACCTTCTTCCTCCAGTCTTGTTTTCCATAGCAGGTTAGCTTCCTCGTCAAACCGTGCCCTGAGTTCCAGCACAGCCGTCACTTCTTTACCATTGCGCACGGCGTTGATAAGTGCATTCACTATTTTCGAGTCTTTGGCCAGGCGATAGCAGGTTATTTTTATACTCTGTACAAACGGGTCGATGGCTGCTTCCCGCAACAGGTCTATCACGGGGTCAAATGAGTGATAGGGGAAATTCAGCATTACATCGCGTCGCTCCATTACTTCCATAATGCGGCAAGGCTGATGCAAAAGCGGGTGTACAAACGATTTGGGGCGGGGCTGTATATCATCAAAAACCTTGTCAGGGAAATCCATAAAGTCTTTGAAGTTGTGTATCCTGCTGCCCGGTATCAGGTTATCTTTTTTCGACAGGTTCAGCCTTTTTATCAGGTAGTCCAGTAGGTTGGCGTCAATATTCCTGTCGAAAACAAAGCGTGTGGCACGTCCCCTCTTCCTGTTCTTGAGTCCGCGTTCTATCTCGTCTATTACATTGGTGCTTATGTCATTATCAATATCCAGTTCTGCATCACGGGTCACCTTGATAATGTACCCCAAAAAACGGTTGAATCCGAACGGGGCGAACAGGTTGGGCAGGTTGTACCGGATAATGTCTTCCAGTAATATGATGTCATGCTTACCTTCTTCAGACGGCATAATAATGAACCTTGGCAATACTTTGGTAGGTATCTCTATGAGTGCGTAGCGTTGCAACATAGGGTTTTGTGTATTGCCCAGCATGCAGGCCAGGTATATAGATTTATCCCGCAGCAGCGGCATATGCGGGATGCTCTCTATCATCAACGGGATGATCTGTGTCCTTACTTTATCATTAAAGTAGTTTTTGACAAATTCTTTCTGTTCGGGGCTGAGTTGTCGTTCTGTTTTGATAAATATGTTCTTGGCCTGCAGATCTGCAATTATCTCAGAAAAGGTTTCATCAAATACGATCTGCTGGTGCATTACGATCTGCTGTATGCGGGCCAGTATCTTTTCAGGGTTTTGTTCCAGGTGTATTTTGGCGGTTTTGCCCAGCCTTACCATACGGCTCAGGGTAGCTACACGCACCCTGAAAAACTCGTCCAGGTTGTTGGAGAATATGCCTATGAAACGAAGCCGGTCATAAATATAGTTTTTAGGATCCTGCGCTTCCTGCAATACACGTGCATTAAACGAAAGCCAGCTTATATCTCTTGCTATAGTATGCTTATTCGATTTCACAAATACAATATTTTGTCTTGGCAATGCTGCAAAACTAACCGCTACCACCATTATTAGTGATAGTTGTCAACATGCAACACGCACAATTTACAATTTCTTAATGTTTGTAATTACTGAACTGGTTGAGTAGCCTGCAACAAATGGTATGACCTCCACTCTGCCTCCATAGCTCATGACGAACTCTGCGCCAACTATGGTTTCTATACTGTAATCGCCACCTTTTACCAGTACATCAGGCCTGATCGTCCTGATCAGGTTTTCAGGGGTGTCTTCGTCAAACAGGCAAACAGCATCTACACACAGCAGTGATGCCAGTTGAAACAGCCTGTCCTGTTCATGGTATATGGGGCGGTCATTGCCCTTTAATTTTTTTACAGAACTATCTGAGTTAACACCCACGATCAATACATTGCCTTTATCTGCAGCATCGGCTATAAGCTCCAGGTGTCCCCTGTGCAGTATGTCAAAACAACCGTTGGTGAATACTATCTTTTTACCGGCAGAACGCCATATATTCACTCTGCGTTGCAGCACTTCAAGGTCTGTTATCTTATCTTCTATCCATTGTCGTTTATGCATCATTGGCCCTCCTGTTGTTGTATATAGGTAACAATATCAAAGAAAGCACACCAAACACTACTACAACACCTGTCTGTACGGTCCACGATACCCAACCGAATGCCAGGCCATATACTTCAGGTATGCCATAGAATACCAGTATTTTGCCTACCAGGTAAGGATAAGCACCTATACCACCCTGGGTTGTGATCATACCAATACTACCAAATATAAGCACCACAAGTGCGCCCAGCCCTGGCAGGTGCTCCAGTTGAGACATACTCCAGAAGCCCATCAGCACCAGGAACCAGTAACAGCCCCATATCAATGTGGTATATAGTAGGAACATTCCTCTCCTTTTCAATTTGAATATAGAGGCAACACCGTCGCCCAGCCCTTTTACAAACTGGCCAACCTTGGTTTGTTTGATACGCTTCAGGAATATGAAAAAGGTGATAAGCCCTACTGCAGCTATTATGATGAATATCTGAAAGTAAATGGTAGTTACTATGCCTTTGGCATTGCTGGACATGGTACCAAACAGCCCCTGGGCGTATTCACCTATCACCTCGGCCTGTAATATGAATGCCGCAATTGTAATGGCAACAAGGCATACCACATCAAAAGCACGTTCGGCCACTATAGTACCTATCATTTTATCTGCCGGTACTTTTTCATAGCGCGCCAGTACGGTACATTTGGCCACCTCGCCTGCCCGCGGCAGTACCAGGTTGCCTATATAACCTATCATTACAGCAAAGGTGGTATTAGCGGTCGACGATTTGATATCCACCTCTTCCAGTAGCAGTTTCCACCGTAAAGCACGGAAATAGTGTGATAAGAATCCTACCAGGAATATCGGTACAAGCAACCATATTCTTACGCCTTTTATGGCAGACATCATACTTGCTTTGTCCTCTTCTGACAATTGTGAGGACATATACACGATAATGGCGATGCCCAGCCCAAGGAATATGATGTATTGTAATACCGTGAGCAGGATCTTTTTATTCATAAGGGGTAGTTTATAATTTATTCCCGGCTTTCGGGAAGATGACTATAGGGGTGTGTTTTTTCGCTTCTTCAAAATCCATAATGGCAAATGATACAACAATGATCATGTCACCTACATTCACTTTGTGTGCTGCCGGTCCGTTCAGGCATATCACGCCACTGCCCCTGGGGCCTTTTATTATATAGGTCTCCAGGCGCTCCCCGTTATTCTTGTTCAATACCTGCACCTTCTCATTCTCTATCATATTGGCGGCATCCATCAGATCTTCATCTATGGTAATACTGCCCATATAATGCAGGTTCGCCTCCGTCACCTTTATATGGTGCAACTTCGACTTCATTACTTCTATCTGCATAGCGCCGCAAAGTTACTAATAAGAAATATGATTTATGACTTTATCCTATACTTTAAAGTAACTATAAGTTAATTTATATTTATAATGTTATGTGTAATATAGCAGTGTAAAACAGTACAGGCAAAAATATGGCAGTAAGCGATAAGATACAATTGAAACATCCCGCGGGTAAAAACGCTCCTAAAATCAGTGTAAAGACCTACGAACTATTCAAAACAGCTATTACACAAATACTTACCCAAACACCATTAATTACTTACTCTGACCTGGCCGATAAAGTATCAGAGTATATCAGGGACAACAGGTCCGATTTTTTTGGCTCCGTAGAATGGTTTACCGTTACTGTAAAGCAACACCTTGAATCAGAGGGTATTATCGAAACTATTATTGAAAATGGCAGGAAAATGCATAAACTGGTATAGAATTAGCGCATCTTTTTGTACCATAATTGTTTAACTTCATTCATTCAAATTCCTGACAGATGCCTCTATCAACTTTCAGCCGACCGTTATTATTCATAATACTTGCTATGTTTTCTATTAATGTATCTGCAGTTCAGTACAACGATTCATTAGTATTAAGACCCGGACCCTTTGATGCCAAAGATGTGAGTGTAAGTAGTTTGTACCCGTCACAATATGCAGGTAATGACGAAAACTTCATTTGCAATGCATGGACAGTAGGTGGCAAATTCATGATACAACGATCATATATCGGGTTCAACCTTGCTTCAATACCAGCAAACGCAAATATTACAAGTGCATACCTTTCATTGTATTGCAACACAACATCCTTGCATACGCAAAGACATTCAATGTATCCGGGTTCGCCATACGATAGCAACAAAAGCTTTTTAATGAGAGTGATTTCCGGCTGGAATGATTCTATGATATGGAATAACCAACCCGCTACAACTGCTAAGAACCAGGTCGTTGTTCCAGTTTCTACATCCAAAACACAGGATTATCTCAACATTAATGTATTAGGGATTGTAAATGATGCCTGGACTGATACTGCTAACCATGATACATCAGTTTCGTTTATGTTAAAACTTGAGACTGAGCAAACCTTCAGGTCATTGATATTTGCTTCCGGCGATCATCCTGACAGTACAAAAAGGCCATTACTGGTAGTTCATTATACCTATCAGCAGGATACAGTAGTTGACACTAATGTTATCGTGAATACTATCGTTGATAACAGAACTAAGATAAAGGTGTTTCCCAATCCCGCTGCAGACAGGGTATTTGTGAACACATCTGACATGCCTGGTGAAGGTATATCTTTATCTTTGTTTGATGTGTTGGGCCGGGTGTTATACCAGCAGGATATAACACTTAATGAAGGTAATTCTACATCTGCTATCAACTTATCAGGGTTGCCTTCGGGCACTTACCGTATAGTAATAACGCTCGATTCAAATGAACAGCATGTTTTCAAATTGCTCAAGACTTAATATTTAATACCATCTACAAAATAAAAAGGCTACCATATGGTAGCCTTTTTATGTATTTCTTTTCAGCAGCAGACTATTCACCTACCACTTCGAAATCTATTTCCAGTACGTTGTCTTTACCGAAGTCGATCTGCACTTTGTGCATACCTACTTCTTTCACATCACCTACTATTGATATACGGCGACGATCGATCTCGTATCCTTTCTGCTCGCGGATAGCGCGTGCTATCTGGATAGAAGTAACAGAACCGAATATCTTTCCGCTTGTACCGGTCTTAGCACCTACTTTCACAGGGCTGGCTTTCAGTACTTCTGTTACTTTTGCAATTTCAGCCATCAGCGCGTCTTCGCGTTTTTGCTTCTGCTTGTGACGCTCCTGCTGCATTTTCAGGTTAGCGTGACTTGCTTCCAGAGCAAATTTCTGAGGTATTAGGTAGTTGCGGGCGTATCCCGGCTTAACGTCTACCAGCTCGTGGGCAGAGCCCAGGTTGTCTACATCTTTGATTAATATGACTTGCATGATCGGTTGTTAATTACTTTAAAAGATCTGTTACATAAGGCAGCAGAGCCATCTGGCGTGCCTTTTTAATTGCTTGTGCTACTTTACGCTGATATTTCAGTGAGTTACCGGAAATACGGCGTGGAAGCATTTTACCTTGTTCGTTCAGGAACTTTTTCAAAAATTCAGGGTCTTTGTAATCAATATACTTGATACCCATTTTCTTGAAACGGCAATATTTTTTCTGACGTTGCTCAACCCTGGTTGAGGTCAGGAATTTGATATCATTTTGTCTGGCCATTGTTCAGTTTTTTTAATGTGATTAAGCAGTAACGCCCTCTTCAGTTGTTACATTACTACGCTTCTTAGCATTATACTGCACGGCGTATTTGTCTAATTTGGTGATCATGTGACGCATTACAGCCTCATCACGGTTCATCTGGATCTCCATTGCGCCGTTCATCTGAGGGTCTGCCTGGTACTCAAGTACCCAGTAAAGTCCTGTGGTCTTTTTTTCAATGGGGTAAGCAAGTGAACGTAGTCCCCATGCATTCTGGTGCACGATCTTTCCGCCTTTTTCTGTTACGTAGTCGGCGTACTTCTTTTGTGCAGCTTTGTAGTCTTCTTCAGCCAGTACAGGCGTGAAGATGATCATCAGTTCGTAATCCTGATAATTTTCTGTTGCCATAAAATAATTTACTTAGTTAAAAAATGTCCCTCATACCGGCAGCAACGCTGGATATCTACCCACAGGCAGATAGCCGGATATTTTTGGGAACGCAAAGGTAAGGCTATTTCACGTATTAATAAAATCAAACGTCAAAAATCTTAATGTCTATTTTTTATAAAGAAAAATAATAATGTATAATGTAAAAACGCCCAATAGCTAAAGCTATCAGGCGTAATACACATATGAAAAAGAATGTTTAATTATTATTGTTGAGTAGCAGTGTACACCACCTCTACACTATATGTTCCCGCCGGGAACTGGAATCCGGGGTCTGCTTTGTATTTTACGGCAAAGGTCTGGTCGCCACCTCTGTCGCAGTTCTTCAACAGGTAACTGTTATTATCGTCAATACTTCTGAACTTATAGAACGAGTATGGAGAAGAGATATAGCCACCTGTTTTATTTGCACTCACTAACAGTGATAATACATCTTTTACCTTCATTTTAGGTACTGATGTGCTGCTGCCACTGTAGCTGAAGTATTCATCATTCGATTTGACCGCCACGGTGAAGTCCTTATTACTGCGAACTTTCAACCATTGGTCTGAACTTTCTACACCGTTGGCGTAGTCATTTACTGTCACGAAGTTCAGGTTTACATCTGCACCTGTGTTATTGCCGGTACCTGTAAAAGTTATTTCTATTGCGTTCGTCAGGTTCAGTTTTACTGTCTGAGATGCCGTACTGCTGACATTCTGTGCAAATGTTACAATGTTGGTACCTGCCAGCAATACGAATAGGAGTAATTTTTTCATTTTGTGTTTTTTATTGAGTTTTAAAATAATGCGATTGAGAATTTCCGGTTTTCGATGGCATTATTTACTACTTGCTTTGTAACGCCTTTGTGGGATTAAGACAACCCTTTATAAAGGGTTGTCTTAAGTTTGTTTTGTTTGAATATATATCAGAGACCGCTTGATAAAAGTGCGGAGGGCGGTAGCGAAACCGCCACTCCGCGTTGTCAGCGATCGAGCGCTTAAAGTTGAGTAGCTGTATATACTACATCTACTGCGTAAGTACCGGCAGGGTATGCAAAACCCGGAGTAGCTTTATATTTTACTGCGAAGGTTTGGTTACCACCACGCTTACCGTTGTCTATCAGGTCCTGGTCTTTATCAGTCAGGGTAGCGTAAGTTGAGTTAGAGAACGGAGAAGCGATAGTACCACCTGTACCGTTAGCGTTTACCAGGATACCCAGAACGTCTTTTACCGGCATAGCAGGAGCAGGGGTAGTAGAACCTGTGTAAGTGAAACCTGAAGCATTAGCTTTTACAGTTACAGCGAAGTCTTTGTTAGAGCGAACTTTCAGTTCCTGGCTGGCGCTTTCTACACCGTTAGCGTAGTCGTTCACACTGTTGAAAGGGATGTTCACGTCAGCACCTGTTTTGTCGCCTGTACCTGTAAAGGTCAGTTCAATTGCGTTGCTCAGGTTCAATTTTACTGTCTGAGAAGCAGTGCTGCTTGCATTTTGAGCGTTAGCTGCGATAGCTGATGTAGCGAAGATTGCGATTGCGATTACTTTTTTCATTGTTTTGTGTTTTTGTGTTTTTTGTTGTTGAATGTTGTTTGAAATTGTTTTGTTGTTTATTGTGATACAAAAGTACATCGGCCGCTACCCCTGGCGTATCACTAACTTTAGTAGTTCTTCAAAAAGCACTTCATACGTATTATATATATGACAAAAAAAGGCCCCGGTGCGCTAACACCGGGGCCGAACTATAACAGCAAAGAATATTATTGTATCGTCAGCATTTGCCTGGCATCTGTCATGCCTTTGCTTTGAACAGACAGAATATAATTACCTGTTGCAAGACCTGTTATGTCCAGGCTTACCTTTTGGTTGCCTACGGCGCTTATGGTACGCACAACCTGCCCGGCCATATTGGTCAATGTTATTACTCCCTCCTGTATATCGTTCATTACAATATACACATTGTTGCTGGCGGGGTTAGGGTATACAGACACCACATTGACTTGTGGCACATTATTAACTCCTACGTTGAAATAGTATTCATAATACATGTAGTTGATATAGTAAGGTGTGTTGTCTTTTATACCTCCGGTATAGTCATATACATCCGTACGCACCGGGTTGCCATTGGCATCGTAAAATACTTCTGTTTCAGAGTAAGGATCCCATTTTTTAGTACCTGTGTTCCATTCTGAGTACAGTACTTTAGATGGTACCCCGTTCCCGTTGATGGTATGTATTTCCTGTTCAGAGTTTACCCATTTGGCGCCAACAGTATCCCATTCCCGGCTCTCATAAAAATTATAGATACCACTACCATTGTAGCCAATACTATCCATATAGCTGTTGCGCCAGCTGCTGTTCACGTATTCCTGGTCGGTTGTCGTTACCAGCTTTGTACCGTTGTAGGTAAAGTTGGTGCGTGAGTTGCCTGTCCACATTGTACCGTCCCAGTAGTCATACAGGTATTGCACCAGGTTCCAGCTGCCATCATAGGTATACTTGGTACGATAGGCAGGAGATGCCACGCCACCAAATTTTGTGTAGCTGCTGTCAGACAACAGGTGGCCCTGTGCATCATAGGTCATAATGGATACAAATGAGGTATCCCAGTTGCCACTGTTCCAGGTAAGACTTACATTTTTAACAGGATTGTCATTACCATCACGTACCACAACAGTTTTGTTGGTATTGGTCATCTGGCCACTATTCATCTGTTGTTGCGTGTGGTTCAGTGCCTTGTTGTTGCTGTTGTAAGAAATAAAGTCACGACCCGACAGTTGTGCGCCGCTTCCCATATCCTGGTATCTGATCACGGTGTCATATAATACATCACTTTCTATACCATAATCATTATACGATAGCTCGGAATAATCGAACATCGATCCCCTTCCGTTCGAATATACGTATTTTGATGAATCCTGCAGAGAAGGTGCGCTGCCGCTGTTGTCATAATTGGCTACCGCTGAAACGCGCCACAAGGTCGCGGTTGTTTTTGCTGCACTTTTCGAGGTCTCTGTCAGCACTTTTATACGGTCAATGCCTTTAATTCTTTCCGTTCGTGTATTTTTTGCGTGGGCTTGTGCGCTTGCTGTAGTCATAGCCAGGAGCAGGGCGCCGGTTATTAGTTTTTGCATAAGGTAAGTTTTGCGCAAATCTATAGGTGCTTTTGCATACAGCAATCAAACGCTTTGCCATAGAATTGTTAAAATAATTTCAAAATTATTATAATGCGTTATTGTTGTATATATGATTATTGACTATGATAGCCAAATGGCTTATTCGCAGCATGGGTATATGCATGAAAAAACAGCCGACCCATTGGACCGGCTGTTTAAATTTTTTGTCCCCTGCTTGCTATTGTTTGGTGATCATTTGCCTGGCAGGTGCTGCCCCTGTGTTGTGTACTGTAAGTATATAGTTGCCTGCAGGCAGGTCAGCGATATTCATAGATACCTTACTGTTATTGTTTCCTGCTTGTAAGGTGCGTACGGTCTGGCCAGTCATACTGGTTAGTGTAAGTAGTACATCTTTTTTGCCATTCAACATAATATTGAGATTATTGTTAGCCGGGTTCGGATATGCATTCAGTGCTTCTGATACAGGTGTATTACTTATTCCTTCAGGGAAGTAATACTCATAATATACATTGCTGATATAGTAAGGCGTAGGCAGTTTTATACCTCCGATATATACATACACACTTAGTCTGGTAGGGTTGTCATTACTGTCATAGGTCAGTGTCGCATCAGCTACATTGCTCCATTGTTTGGCAGTACTGTCCCATTCTGAGATATGTGCTGTCTGCGGGCGGCCATTACTGCCTATTACGCGTGTTTCCAGGTCTACATTTACCCACTCATTCAGCAGGGTATCCCATTCACGGTATTCATTATAGTTGTATACACCTCCACTGGTATATCCTGAACTGTCGTAGCTGCTGTTCACCCATCCGTTGTTATAGGATTGTTCTATTACCAGTGCGGGCTGATGATTGCTATATGTGCTGGTTGACTGCAGGCTGGAGTCAAAGCTCGTACCGTTCCAGGTAAGTGTCAGGGAATGTATCCTGTCTTTATTGCTGTCATAATCATAGTATGATACTTCGGTCGGGGTAGTAGAACCTGAACTGTAGTGATAGCTGCTGTCTTTTACCAGCAGGTTCTGGCTGTCGTAGGCATGTTCAGTCACATCTGTGGTATCCCATTGACTATTGCTTGAGTTCCATGTGAAATACACTTCTTTTACAAGGTTATTGTTCCCATCACGCACTGCCCTGTGCTCACTGGCGTTAACAAAACTCCCGCTACCCGGCATCTGCGAGGTGAATACCTTTCTCTGCGTCATGGCATCATAACTTGCGGTGTAACGGGCACTGGGTTCCAGGCCGCTGCCGCTGTTCTCAAATTTCAAAGCAGTGTCATAATTAATCAGTGCGCCCAGTCCATAGTCATCTATACTAAAGTCACTGCTGGCATTTATGTCTGATCCTCTCGAGAGGGAGTATTTGTATTTAGATGAGTCACTGGCTTCCAGCGATGTACCATTGAACGCCCAGTTGCCTGTAGCGGAGATGCGCCAAAGCGTTGCAGTGGTTTTGTTACCGCCCCCTGTACCGGTAGGGTTGGTCATTGTTCTGTACAGGTCATTTTTAAACTGCTGAACTGTAGCTTGTTGGTTCTGCGCATGTACACCCAGGCTCATGATCAGCAACGATGTGATTGGTATCAGTTTTTTCATAAGGTAGTTTTTTGCAAATCTATTGTGGTTTAATATTCAACACTCAGGGGGCTTCCCATATATTTGTTAAAATGTAAAGAGTAGCCACTCTATCTGTCTCAATACAGGTTAATCGTACAGGTGTATCAAAAGTTACAGGAATTACTTAAACAGTTTAATTGTTTTTAATAATTGTTAAATTGTTGTATATTTGTATTATTATAACCATGAAAAAAATTATACAATATATCGGGTTCTACCATACAGTAAGTGGCAGACATTTGGATGATAGACAAGCAATGATGCGGCCATTCCGGTTTGTTCACCACATTAACGAGAACAAGGACATCAATTACTTAACAACTGAGCTTGCGAACTCGTTAAGGCAAATGAACAAAGACATCAATTACTTAACAATACTTAACAATTTTGTCTATCGTATTGATAGTCAGATATTTGGAGAAGCTGCATTCTGTCTACCCGGCAACAATTCCTATATTTTACTTAACAATTCGGACCGAAGTACAAAAAACTGATCCATGCCAAATGACAATCCTATTATAAAACTATCTATGTCTGTGTGTACATTCACCTTGCTTTTTAACTACCCGGTTATGAAATACCTGCTTGCACTGACACTATTTATGCTATTAACGTATGCTGGCAGCGGCCAGCAGATACTGTTCAAAGAAACTTTCGACCAGATGCCGGGCCTCAATCTTAATGGGGGTTGGACCTCTAAACAGAGTGGGGCAGTGGGTTGGCGTACCAGCGATATGTATAACTTGTATTGTTCTTATTCCGTGGTTCCCCAGTATAAATACTGGGCAAAGGTGGCTGCTATCTCAGGCTGTTACGGCGATAAAGGCGGCCCCAGGAATAATAAGGATGTGTTTGCTTACACAAAGTCGATCAACCTGTCTGCTGTGCAGGGAGGGGTTGTGCTGAAATATGATTCCTATTTCAACCGGTTGAATGCCTACAATAAGTTTGAGAAGGCCACAGTTGAGATTTCTGTTAATGACGGAGCCTCGTGGACGGTGATACAGGATGTTCCTGCCGGGTCAGCGAAAGATTCTTTTGCAAGTTGGTACATCAATCTGTCGCAGTATGTTGGCTATGGTAACGTGCGTATTGGTTTCAGGTACAGTGATCAGGGGGTAGACCAGAAATACGGTGGTTGGGCCATAGATGATATAATACTCTACCGCCCTGCAAAAAACGACCTGGCATTGGCGCAATTCGCGCCTTTTGACCCTGCAGAGGCATATACGGCTATCAATAATACATATGTTCATACAGGAAAGGTGGTGAACATGGGGCTGGACACAGTTCATTCATTTACGGTCAGCTACAGGCGTGATAATAGTTATGTATTGTCTCAGTTGTTTAATATTGCCATACCTCCACTCGGGCAATATGATATTACACATAATGTTCCGGATACCATTGCTACCATAGGCAAGGTGAATATTACAGCCTGGGTATCGACAGCAGGAGATGCCAACACGGGCAACGATACGGTACATTCCATGCTGAACGGGGTAAATTTTATACCTAAAAAGATTGTTGCTGTAGAGGCAGGTACTGCCACGTGGGACCAGTTTGGTCCACGAGAGCTGGTATATATGGATGCACTGCACTACGATAACGATGCCTGCTTGGTAGCCGTACATACGGCTGACCCTATGGGAGTTGAGTATTATTCAGATTATTTCTACAACCTTAACTATTATTCAGGCCAGTTCTTTTTGCTGGACAGGAAATATGTAGAGCCAACAGAACTGTTCTCAGCTTTTGACAGGTATAAAAAACACTTTGGCTATGCCGACCTGGTCATGCATGGGGGAGTGTACGGAGCAAATATTGAAATAGGAGTAACCGTGAAACCGGCCATTGACATAACAGGAGATTTTAGGTTGTTGCTGGTGATAACTGAAGATAAAGTGGTTGGCACAGGTGGTGTGTGGGACCAGAAGAATGGCTATGCAGGCGGAGCTATGGGTACGATGGGAGATTACCAGAACAAGCCTGACCCTGTACCTTTAAAAGATGTGGATTATAATTATGTAGCCCGTATTATTACGCCATCACCGGGTGGTGACAAATCTTTTGCAACGGAGCTAAAATATAATGGTAACTATTACCGGAAATTTAAAATACCGCTGGAAGACAATTGGGACCCGAACAAACTGCGCGCTATTGCCATGTTATTCCGTAATGATGATACGCTGATTCTCAACAGTAACCAACTCAGCTATTTCCTGAGTGTCGCCGGTAGTGAAAAAGAGCAAGCTTTTACGGGGATCTATCCTAACCCTGCCAATGATTTTACAACCCTGGAGTTTGATGCAAAAAGTAGAGGGAAAGCTGATATTACCATCACAGACATCAGTGGCAGAACCATGGCACATATCCCTGCGGCTGAAACGGTTGTCGGGGTTAATAAGCAACGCATACCTACCGGTCAATTGCCTGATGGTTTGTATATCATAAACGTAATAACCAATGAAGCACGGCATTCACTAAAATTAAAGGTAATGCACTAACTATTTGCCTTTGAGTATGGTTTTGGCCCTGGCCCTGAAGGCCGCTGTACAGCCTTGTTCCAGTTGGTCTTCTATTATGGCCTTAAGTTCCTGCTTTATTTCAGGATAGCTCTTTGAAAGATGGTCCAGTACCGTCATAGAAAATACCCTTACGGCTATAGCTTCATTGGGGTCGGCCAGCATATCAAAGCAGGTGTTCATCACTTCGCCGTGCAGATGTTCGGGTATATCTACATATTGCAACACGCGTACTACATTGCGTTTCACGGCTATATGCACATCAGGGTCTTGCATGCGTTTTACCAGTTGATCAAGATAGGGCTGCAGTGCTTGGGGATGATCGTCTGCTATTTTGCCCAGCGCATGGGCCGCCATTTGCACTACACGGTATTCGTCAGTGAGAAAGATATGTAGGAACTCCTGCATGCGTTTGGGAGTGGTTACTACCCATGCGGCTATTTGCTCCGCAACTTCTTTGGAGTTGTCTTTCAGTAGTTCTTCCCGGATGTTCATACGCAAATATGAGGAAAGATTTTCTTTTTGTATTTCGGGTTCACATTTTACATTCGCAGTCCTAAACAGAGACACGGATGATGGAATATGCTAATACAGTAGCCGGGAAACTTGGATTGAAAGAAAATCATGTAACAGCGGTATTGGAGTTGCTGGCAGAGGGTGCTACGATACCGTTTATAGCCCGCTATCGTAAAGACCGTACAGGTGCCCTGGATGAAGTGCAGATACAGCAGATACAGGATGAGGCAAGATCACAAAAGGAATTTGCAGACAGGAAGGCCTTTATAGAAAAGACCATTACAGAGCAGGAGAAGATGACGGAGGAGTTGCAGGCGAAGATAAATGCAGCTACTACTATTGCAGAACTGGAAGATATATACCTACCATACAAACCCAAACGCAAAACAAGGGCAACAGTGGCGCGTGAGAATGGATTGGAACCTTTGGCGACTATGATATTTGAACAGGGCGATATAGACCCGGCAGCAGAGGCAGAAAAGTTCCTAACAGAAAATGTAAAATCAACAGATGATGCTTTGCAGGGTGCAAGGGATATCATTGCCGAAATAGTGAATGAAGATGCGGAGATACGTGCCAAGATGCGTAACCTGTTTGAACGTGAAGCATCGGTTACCAGTAAGATAGTAACAGGTAAGGAGGCAGAAGGCGCCAAGTATAAAGACTACTTCGATTTTTCTGAGCCTGTGACGAAAATACCTTCGCATCGGGTATTGGCGGTAATGCGTGGTTTCATGGAAGGGTTCCTGAGACTGGGTTTCTCTCCCGATGAAGAAATAGCACTGGCTATACTTGAAAAGCAGTATGTGAAAGGTAATAACGCTGCTGCCGATCAGGTGAAGAAAGCAGTGAAAGAAGCTTACCGCAGGTTGTTGCAAACGGGTATGGAAAGCGAGATAAGAATGGCGTTGAAGGTACAGGCCGATGAAGAAGCGATAAGTGTATTCGCCGAGAACCTGCGCCAGTTGTTGTTGAGTTCTCCGCTGGGTGGCAAAAGACTTATGGCTGTCGACCCCGGCTATCGTACAGGTTGCAAAGTGGTTTGCCTGGATGAAAAGGGCGATCTGAAAAAGACCGACTTGATATATGTACACGAAAAGAACAGGCTGGACGATGCCGAGCATAAAGTGCGCATGCTGGTGCAGCAATACAATATACAGGCTATTGCCGTAGGAGACGGAACCGCAGGCAGGGAAACTGAGCAGTTCATCAAGAAACTGGACCTGAAGATACCGGTATTCCTGGTGAATGAGGACGGAGCTTCCATCTACTCCGCTTCTGAAATAGCGAGGGAAGAGTTCCCCAATGAGGACATTACGGTACGTGGTTCAGTAAGTATCGGTCGCAGGCTGATGGACCCGCTGGCAGAATTGGTAAAGCTGGATCCTAAGAGCATAGGTGTGGGTCAATACCAGCACGACGTGAACCAGGTGAGATTGAAAGATAAGCTTGACCAGACAGTGATCAGTTGTGTGAATATGGTAGGTGTTAACCTGAACACGGCAAGTAAACACTTGTTGAGTTATGTGAGTGGTATCGGCCCTTCTATAGCGGAGAACATTGTGAAGTACAGGAACGAATCAGGCGGCTTTACATCGCGTAAACAACTGATGCAGGTACCACGACTGGGAAGTAAAGCATACGAACAGTGTGCTGGTTTCCTGAGGGTGAAAGAAGGTGAGAACCCGCTGGATGCCAGTGCCGTACACCCTGAAAGTTATGCTATCGTCAATAGTATGGCGAAAGACCTGGGTGTGGAGGTAAGCAAACTGATAGGCAATGAAGAACTGCTGAAACAACTGGACGTTAAGAAGTATATCACGGGCGAAACGGGAGCGCATACGATACAGGATATCATCAACGAATTGAAGAAACCCGGTCTTGACCCACGTAGCGAGGCACAGGCTTTTGAATTTGCAAATATCTACGGTATAGAAGATGTACATGTAGGTTTGGTAGTACCGGGTATTGTTACTAACCTGACCCGTTTTGGTGCGTTTGTAGATATAGGTGTTAAACAGGATGGTCTTGTACACGTATCAGAGATAGCGCATAAATACATCACCGATCCTAATGAGGTGTTGAAGCTGAACGACCAGGTAATGGTAAAGGTGCTGGAAGTAGATATGGACAGGAAAAGGATAGCGCTATCGATAAAACAGACGCAGGAAGCACCGGCACGCCAGGACAGGGGCCGTACAGACAGGCCACAGGGTGGTAATAACAGACAGAAGGAAGCCCCGAGTGCAAATATGAATGACGCTCTTAGCCTGCTGAAGAAAAAATTCGGGAAGTAGAACAAACCTTTTTGTTGGAAAAATCGTTTGTATCCCGGTAAAAGAAAGATAATGAACCAGTACATAGAAAAGCTGAAAGCAGAGATAGCGCCTTTGCGCGAACAGTTGGTGAATCATCCTTTGTACGCTTCTATTATATCATTAGAAGATATGCAGGCATTTATGGAGCATCATATTTATGCCGTGTGGGATTTTATGAGTCTGCTTAAGTCGTTGCAGGTAGGACTTACCTGTACTAATGTACCCTGGGTCCCTGTAGGCAGTCCTGATACGCGTTACCTTATCAACGAGATAGTGACAGGTGAGGAGAGCGATGTAGATGAGTATGGTAATCGCATCAGCCATTTTGAACTGTACCTGCGGGCTATGGAAGAGGCGGGTTGTAATACGCAACCTGTTCATGATCTGGTAGCCCAACTGCGGAACAATACAGGTATCAGGGAGGCCCTGCAAACTATTGATGCTCCTGTTGAGGCTGTACAATTTGTGAACAATACTTTCGATACGACAGATACCGGTAAGCTACATGTACAGGCCGCAGCCTTTACTTTTGGCAGGGAAGACCTGATACCGGGCATGTTTATCAGCATAGTAAGGGAACTCGGTAAGACCTTTCCTGGTAAGCTGGATATCTTCAGGTATTACCTGGAAAGGCATATAGAAGTAGATGGTGATCATCACTCTCACCTGGCCTATGAAATGACCGCTACGCTGTGCGGTACAGACCAGGATAAATGGGATGAGTGTCTTGTTGCCGTTAAGGATGCTTTGGCCAGCCGCGTACAACTCTGGGATGCTGTGTTGGCTAAAATATCCGTACCTGCCGTATAGGCTATATGTAGCTCAGCCACCATTTTTTGTGGTTCAGCTTGATATACATGAACCATCTGCAGGGGACGTATAGTAGAAGTATGGCGAGTATCCATACCATGTAAACAACAGGTAATTCGTATCCCCAGCCCTGCTTGGGTGCAAATATCATATTGCCGTCGGTGAAATAATCTGCCGGAAGCCCCTGCATAACACACCATACCAAAGCCATAGCATGTACAAGGTATATATGCAGTATGTAGTAAAACATGGGCACTCTGCCGAAAACAATAAAGAAACGCCCGGCGGCTCCGCTCATCTTTTCGAGTAACGGCATAATAAGTATGGCAGGACCCAATGTCATAAGCAGGTACAGCAGAGAAGGCGGATACTTTTCACAGTTGATGAACGAAAGTACTGTTCTTGAAAAGTTCTCTTGTGGTTCCCAGGGAGCAGGGTCTCCATAGAGTTTAGTAGCACGAATAATGAGGAAGAACAAAATCGTTGTTCCTCCCAGCAGGTAAAGTTGCTTGTTGCGGGTTCTCTCATCCTGTTGCAGTATGCTGCCGAAACAATAACCTGTTGCCATTACGCCTATCCACGGAATGATCGGGTAGATGACAAACACGCTGCTGTTGCCGTTGTATTGAATAAAGCCTGATTGGTGTATGAAATACCATAGGGCACCTGAAGGTGTGTCAGCTTCTGTTTGTATCATGTCCAGCAGGTTGTGGCCGAATATCATAACCAGTCCTACTGCTAAAATACCTCTGAAGGGCAGGTAAATAAGTGCTGAGAGAAATATCATGCTCCAGCCAATGGCCCATATTACCTGTACTACAGTTTGTGTATAGTCCATATTGAACATCCACCCGAAACGCACGACAGTGAATTCAAGAATAAGGAGCCATATGCCGCGTTTCAGCAGGAATAGTGATGCTTCTTTTTTGTTGTTCTTTTTGCTGAGTGACAGAAAAGCACTGGTGCCTGCAAGGAATACGAACACAGGTGCGCAATAGTGTGTTATCCAGCGTGTAAGGAACATGCCCATACTTGCAACCGTAAGGTTGGTAGGGTTGTTATGAAAGTTGCTGAAATAGTCGCGGGTATGGTCTAGCGCCATAATGACCATAACGATACCCCGAAGTATGTCAACGGACCTGATGCGGTTATTTACAGCACTAGTTACCATGGTAAGTATTATTAAATATAATACAATGTTCTGTAGTGTTCTGCTTTTTTAGGTTTATTAAGTTTCAGGGTCAGTGGTTGTGTTTTCTTTGAGTATCTGTATAAATTGCTTGCGGGGTATCATGGCGGCCCCCAGGCTTTCTAAATGTTCCGTATACACCTGGCAATCTATCATTTGTACACCATCATGCTGCAGCCACTGTACATAATTGATAAAGGCGAACTTGCTGGCATTGCTCACTTTGCTGAACATACTTTCTCCGAAGAAGATATTACCCAGGCGTATGCCATACAGCCCTCCCACTAATACACCATCCTGCCATGCTTCGGCAGAATGTGCATAGCCTATTTTGTGTAACCGAGTATATGCATTTACAATATCATCGCCTATCCATGTGCCGTCCTGGCCCGGGCGGGGAGCCATCCTGCAGTTGTGTATCACGTCTGTAAAGGCTGAATCAATTCTGAACTCCAGCGTTCCTTTTTTGATGACCTGTTTCATGCTTTTGCTCACTTTCAGGTTTTGCGGAAACAGTACAAACCTGGGGTCCGGGCACCACCACATAGGCTCACCCTCATCGTACCAGGGAAAGATACCATTTTGATAAGCGAGCAATAAACGGTCTGTAGACAGGTCGCCCCCAATAGCTAGTAGCCCATCGGGTAACGTTTCTTCTACGTCAGGAAACCACAGATCTTTATCCACTACATGCGGGTACATATTGCGAAGGTAACGGGCATTATACAAATATCAAGTTTGTGTTGCCCGGATAAGTGACATCGGAAACTTTCGTATATTTAGCAATATCAAATTAGTATACCCTTGTCAGAATTTTTCCAGAATACTGCTGTAATATGGTTCCTTGTAGGGCTGGTACTCATTCTTGTTGAACTGGTCCTCCCTGGGTTGGTGTTATTGTTCTTTGGCGTAGGCGCATGGGTAACAGCGCTTGTCTGTCTAGTATCCAATCCCGGTATCAATACACAACTCTTCATTTTTCTTGCCGGCTCGCTCATCAGCCTGGTGTTATTGCGTAACCTTATCAAAAAGAAGTACATGGACCGCAAATCGCCGGATAGTGAACTGGAAGATGAATATATCGGCCAGACTGCCGTTGCGATCAGTAGTTTTGCTGCAGGAGAAACGGGCAAAGTTACTTTTAAAGGCAGCAACTGGGAAGCCATAGCGCAGCAAGCTGTTACCACCGGGCAGAGGCTCAGGATAACAGGCTATAAAAGCATCAAACTATTTGTAGAACCAATTCAATAAACTTATGAACGGAGGCACAGTTATTTTTATCGGCCTGGTTATCCTGGCCATTCTTATTTTTCTTACCACTATAAAGATCGTCCCGCAACGTTCAGCATATATCATTGAACGTTTTGGAAAGTACAGGGCTACATTGCTTGCGGGGTTTCACATTATCATTCCATTTGTAGACAGGGTATCGTATAAGCATACCTTGAAGGAGCAGGTGATAGATGTGGCTGCGCAAACCTGTATCACCAAGGATAATATCTCCGTTGAGGTAGACGGTGTATTGTATCTGCAGGTGATGGATGCGCAAAAGGCCAGTTATGGTATCGATAACTATCGTTTCGCATCAATACAACTGGCACAAACGACCATGCGTAGCATCATAGGTAAAATGGAGCTGGACAAAACTTTCGAGGAACGTGATAGTATGAACGGCACGATAGTAGATGCGGTGGATAATGCCAGTGACCCATGGGGCGTGAAAGTTACCCGTTACGAAGTAAAGAATATTACTCCTCCGCAAAGCATTAAGGACGCCATGGAAAAACAGATGCGTGCAGAAAGGGAAAAGCGTGCCAATATCGCTAATTCGGAAGGTGATATGCAGGCGCGCATCAACAGGGCAGAGGGTGAGAAACGTGAATTGATAGCACGCTCAGAGGGTGAGAAAATGAAACGTATCAATGAGGCAGATGGTAAGGCTTCAGAGATTGAAGCAGTAGCAATGGCAACGGCAAAAGGTATCCGTGAAATAGCAACGGCTATTAATGCTCCGGGTGGTAGTGACGCAGTAAACCTGCGTATAGCGGAGCAATATATCGGTGAGTTTGGTAAGCTGGCCAAGGAGAACAATACTATGATCATACCTTCGAATATGGCAGATCTATCCAGTCTCATTGCTACAGCTACACAGGTAATTAAGAAGACCAATAATAACACTGCGGGTTAATAGAGACAGTAAGTATTTATTTAAAGGGGAAGCTGATGCTTCCCCTTTTTTATTCCAGTTGCATATGCTTATATCAAAACTGACATCTGTCACCATATGATATGACAAAAATCATGTTCCTGCATCTTAACCTGTTGTACTATTGAGTTTAGAGGTGCTGACCTTAATTATTCATTTATAAAAAAGATGCAAAATGGACAGCGAAAAGAACGTATTGGCAACGGAAGATACCCGCTTGTCAAAGTTTGAAGCAAGGGTACAAAATGGCGATGCTATTGAACCCAGGGACTGGATGCCCGAAGGATACAGGAGCCACCTGATCCGCCAGATATCCCAACACGCTCACTCAGAAGTTATTGGTATGCAACCCGAGGGGAACTGGGTAACACGTGCCCCGAGCATGAGGGCCAAGCAAATACTTTTAGCCAAGATTCAGGATGAAGGCGGACACGGGTTATATTTATACAGTGCCGCAGAAACACTTGGTATCAGTCGTGCTGAAATGATAGAACAACTGCAGGCAGGTAAGGCCAAGTATTCTAACATTTTTAATTATCCTTCGTTAACATGGGCTGATATCGGTGCTATAGGCTGGTTGGTAGACGGTGCTGCCATAGTTAACCAGGTGTCGCTGCAACGCACATCGTACGGTCCATACAGCAGGGCTATGGTACGTATTTGCAAGGAGGAGAGTTTCCACCAGAGACAAGGATATGAGATAATGGCGACCATGATGAATGGTACTGCCGATCAAAAAGAAATGGCACAGGATGCCATGAACCGCTGGTGGTGGCCATCGCTTATGATGTTTGGCCCGCACGACTCTGATTCCCCTCATTCATCAGACGCTTTTAAGTGGAAGATAAAGAGACATAGTAATGATGAGCTAAGGCAGAAGTTTATTGACAAGACCGTGCAACAGGCAGAGGTGATTGGTTTGACGATACCGGACCCTGAGCTGAAGTTGAACGAGGAAACAGGCCATTACGATCATGGTGAAATAAACTGGGAAGAGTTTTACAGGGTGATAAAAGGTAATGGTCCCTGCAATAAGCAACGCATAGCCCATCATGTAAAAGCGCACAACAATGGAGCATGGGTGAGAGCAGCTGCTGAAATGTATAAAATGAAGCAGGCTGAGAAATACAATTAATTCATTATAAAAAAACTTTCAATAATGGCAACACAGGATTCTCAACTCGATCTATGGGAAGTATTCATACAAGGCCGTAACGGTAGCCATCACATGCATGCAGGCAGTGTTCATGCATCTGACAAGAGTATGGCTTTGCAAAATGCCCGCGATATATATACACGCAGGGGAGAAGGCTCCAGTATATGGGTAGTGCCTGCGGGTTCAATAGTAGCATCTAACCCCGATGATGCGGATATGTTCTTCGACCCGGCTGATGATAAAGTATATCGCCATCCCACATTTTATGTAATGCCTGAAGGCGCAAAACAGATATAGGTATGAAAGACACTAAACAGTTAACATACGAATATGCATTGCACCTAGGTGATAATGCATGGGTATTATCGCACAGGCTGGCAGAGTGGTGCAGCAATGGCCCGATACTGGAAGAAGACCTGGCGATAACGAATTTTGCACTAGACCTGATAGGCCGCGCACAAGGATTATATCGCTATGCGGCAGAGCTGGAAGGTAAGGGCCGAACAGAAGATGACCTTGCTTACAGGAGGAATGAACGTCAGTACTACAACAACCTGCTGACAGAAGTACCCAACGGCAACTTTGCTACTACTATGGCCAGACAGTTGTACATGTCTACATTTGAGTATTACTTCTACTCCGCATTAATGAACAGTAAGGACGAAACATTAGCGGCACTGGCAGCTAAGACACTCAAAGAGGTAAAGTACCACATGGCGCATGCGTCTGACTGGGTGGTAAGATTGGGAGACGGCACCGCAGAAAGTCATTATAAGATGCAGGAGGCGCTGAACGATCTTTGGATGTACACAGGTGAGTTATTCGAAATGAATGAAACTGATGCCGCTTTAGCGGAGCAAGGTATTGGTGTAGACCTGGCGAAATTGTACCCTGAATGGCAGCAACGAATAACGGAGGTGATTACCAATGCAACACTCACACTACCATATGCCGAATACATGCAGACAGGTGGCAGAAAGGGAGTGCATACAGAACACCTGGGACATATGTTGTGCGAAATGCAATACCTGCAACGAGCTTATCCTGATGCAAAATGGTAGGTGAAGAACTGACAAAACACGCTGTAATGGAGCTGCTGTCCGAGATAGCAGACCCTGAAATACCTGTTGTAAGCATTGCTGAAATAGGTATGCTGCGCGACGTACATATAACTGACGAAGGTTGCGAGGTGATCATCACGCCCACATATACAGGTTGTCCTGCAATGGGTATAATAGAGGCGGATATAAAAGCTCTGCTGGATAGCAAAGGCATCAACTCAAAGGTAAAGCTGGTATACAACCCTGCGTGGAATACAGACTGGATAACAGATGAAGCAAAAGAAAAGATGCGCAGGTATGGAATAGCTCCGCCCGAGCATTCTTCATGCGGGGATATTGTTTTGGCGGAGGCTCATATTGCCTGCCCCCAATGTGGGTCTAAAAATACCGAGGTGTTAAGCAGGTACGGAGCCACTGCTTGCAAAGCATTGTACAAATGTAATGCTTGCAAAGAGCCATTTGAATATTTTAAATGTCATTGATCTACTGATGCCCCTTATATACAAACGTCTGCAGAAGAAACTGCAGACGTTCTCTTTTATTTTACTTCCACCATGGTCTCCCGTAGCACCGCATCGCCTTCTTTTAATCGTATGTAATACTTGCCGGGATCAACACCTATTGCTTCAAATTCTACCCGGAAACGATGTCCTGCCTTGCCATATGTCCTGTCCTCGAAAACTGATTGAATCATTTCACCATTTTCATTGTATATGCCGAGTGTTAGTTTTTTAGGGGCATCCAGTTGCTCTTCAAACTTTGCAAATATTTTAAGCGTTTTAGGGTCATACACTACTTCGCCTACTGCATTATTTACGGTAGTTTGTACGTAATACTGTGGTTCTGTTCTGCCCGTGATATTGATGAGATAATCCATCAGCTTTTTGGAGACAAATTCGTTGGCAGGATCATATACCTGGTTCAGACTATGCCCGTTGGTAAACATCCATACAGCTGATTGGCCCAGGATGTTGTATATCCTGTTCTGCTTGATGAAGTATAGCGCTTTCACCAGTGTGTCGTTGCCCATTCCCTGGTAAGTATAACTGATACCTTTTGCAGGTGCTGACATACGGCTGTCTGCGCAAAAGGTCTGCACGGTTATTGTGTTTTCTTTCAGTGGTGTCATGTACATCTTTTCTTCCCCGGCAAGAATAAGAGGCTGGTATCCTGCGGAGTCAGGCCTGAAAATAACGCCGGGGTTCATAACAAGGTTGAAAGTAAGACTGCCCGTATTTTTGATGGTCAACTTTAAAGCCTGTTGATTATAACTACTACCTGTAGTTTCCGCATTTACAGTAACAATGTGTTGCTCAATAGCCTTGGAGAGATTAATTATTGTTGGCGGGGTAGCATGGGAGGTGCCGACGCACAACAACAAAATAACCAGGGCATGCAAGAGGTGTTTCATATACCAGTTAACGTTTGAGTTACAGATTGTATTGTTTCAATTAATGGTAAATGTAACCAGATAATAAAGATGGATATACATGTTTAGGGTTTTATTTATAATATATTTACGTACATAAATCTCATAAAATGAAAACAAGTGATAACGGCATTGTACTGGCACGGGAAATAAACTGGCTGGCCATTATTATTGATCACAGGATGAGGGCATACTTCGGCGATGAGCAGGATTCATTCAGGATTGACGATATTCCACCTCCTGAATTGCAGGTTGATATGCCGGGTTATACGCAGATCGTCAGATGCCTTTCTGTTGCGGAGCGCCTGGTACTCGCATTAGCTATTGCACCGCATCTACAACCCGAGTTACTGGATACTTTCCTGACAAGAAATGATATGACCGGACAGCCCTTTACCGAGTTTGGGGGTGTCACCACAGGGTACCACAAGGGGGTTATTCCAACCGGACAGACGGCTATATTTCTGCTTGCGGGAAATGACATCTATAATAGGATGAATGCTTTGCAACAACTCAGGACCAGTGTTCTTTTCAGGAAGATATTGAGTCTTGGCAAAGTCAATCTTTATGAGCCAGTGCTTAATGGTCCTCTTGTTATTTCAGATGAACATTTATATGAAATGATAAGTATGGCTGCTAACCCTGCAGCTCAGGTACAATTAGCAAGGCAGATAGATACCGATCTGGAATGGGATGATATGGTGCTGGACGAAACCACTTTGTCGAAGGTCAATGAAGTAAACATGTGGATAAAACATGCAAGTACGCTTGTAGGAGACTCCGAATTGCGTAAAAAGTTGCGCCCGGGTTATCGTTGTCTCTTCTATGGTGCTGAAGGTACGGGCAAAAGAACCGTTGCATGTCTTATTGGAAAAACTGCTGGTAAAGATGTTTACAGGGTAGACCTGGCCACTATTGTCTCGGAGTATATAGGAGAAACAGAGAAAAACCTATCAACTATTTTTGATGAAGCAAAAACAGGTGACTGGATATTGTTTTTTGATGAGGCCGACGCACTGTTTGGTAAGCGTACGGAAACGCGCAATGCTAATGACCGCTATGCCAACCAGCAACTGGCTTACCTGTTACAGCGAATAGAGGAATATCCAGGCCTGATCATTGTGGCCGCAAACATGAGAACATTTATAGACGAGGCATTCAAACGAAGGTTTCAATCAACTGTTCATTTTCCGGTGCCGGATGCACCCCAACGGTACCTTTTGCTGCAAAAAGCTTTTAATACAGGTATCCCGGTTGATAAAGATGTCGACCTGCAGGTAATTGCAGGTGATTATGAATTGACAGGAGGGGACATAAATGATGTTTTAACACATAGCAACCTTCAGGCATTGGATCGTGGAGCAGATCATATTACTATGCAGGACATTTTGGTAAATATTCACCGGGTATTTAAAATGCAAGAGAGAACATTATGATCAATAAAGCAATATTGCCAATAAAAAAAGCCTTTCAGTATTACTGAAAGGCTTTTGAGGTGGTGTGGGAGGGAATTGAACCCCCGACACAAGGATTTTCAGTCCTTTGCTCTACCAACTGAGCTACCACACCGTCCCGATTTGGGATGGCAAAAATAGAACTAATCCTGAAATAACCAAAAAATCATCACAATGTATTTACAGCTTACTGAACTTTGTGCCAAATACACGGGTTCCCTGCCGGATAACTTCTACCCAGTACACGCCACTATCAAGGTTGCCAAGGTTAATTGTATTATTACCTGACTGTAGTTCCCCTTTTGAAACAACTTGCCCTGAAGTACTGGTCAGCATGTATTCATGTTCATCATTACCTTTCGATATATTAGCATAAATATTTATTTCGTTCCTGGCAGGGTTGGGGTAAACCGCAACTGTTTGCCCTTTTTCTTTAAGCACTTGTCCTACATGGCTGTAGCTGGGGTCATATATCTCAATGATCTGGTCAGTCAGTGCACTATCTCCGCTTGCTTTAGAGTCACTGGTAGAAACATATATCCTGCCGTCAGGGTCAACACATATAGCTCTGAGGCGATGCCCTGTAACTTGCGATATGATCTTGATATTACTCACTTTGTCATGTGTGTTGTTCAGTTCCAGTTCGTACAATTGTTTGTCTTTAAGGGTGTTCATGAGTATGGAGCCTTGCAGGTCGGGAAACATAGGGTGGTTGTAATAAGCGATACTGCTTACAGCAATGGTGGGTGTCCATGCATGTAATGGTTCTACCACGTTTGAGTCGTTGCAGAATGTTATTTCTGCCGGTAGGTTACAATAGCCCTCCACATTGGGCCAGCCATAGTTCCTGCCTTTTTGTATGATGTTGAACTCATCATCAGTATCCGGCCCATGTTCCGAACTGTACAGGAACCCATTTGCATAAATAAGCCCCTGAGCATTTCTATGTCCTTTGCTCCATATCGGGCTGCTGGGTATGGGGTTGTCTGCCGGTATCGTCCCATCCAGGTTGATACGCAGTATCTTTCCGTTTATTGCAGTATTATCTTGTGCTACACTTCCTGTAGTAGCATCACCGGTAGTGATGAACAGGTGGTTGTCTACAATCGCCAGGCGGCAGCCATTATGATATTTTGCACCGTTTATATTATCCAGCAGTACAAATGGGTTCCCCAGCATGCCACTACTGTAAGTAAGGCGCTGTATGCGTTCGGTATAACTGCCTGACTTGTCATAGTTGTAAGCAATGTATATGTATGGTGTGTTGGGGAAATCAGGGTGCAACACCATTCCGAGAAGTCCTCCTTCTTTGATAACGCTGGTATTCACCTCATGGTACAGGGTGTCAATTGCTCCGCCTGAAGGCTCTAACCGGCATATGTATCCATTCTTTTGTGTGAACCATATATGATTGTCAGGAGCATAGACCATCTCCCACGGGATGAAAAGATGGTCAGCTACTACACGCGTGGTCATTTGTGCGGAGACAGTTACGGTTAATAATAGACATATGGACAGGAAGTAAACATATTGTTTCATGTATGTGTATGTTTTGGCACGTCTGAATAAAGTTTACTATAATGACGTGTTATCAGTTACAGCTATTATTTTTACAGCGTATGTCATTACAGGGACTCGCTTATGATTTTACAGTTCAGCTGCTTAATACCACTATAACGGAAGCAATAGCGGTTTTATTTGGTGTAGCCAGTGTTATTTTAGCCAACCGGAATAATATGTTATTATATCCTACGGGTATTATAAGTACTGGGTTGTACCTGTATATCATGTCGTCAGTGGGTTTGTATGCAGAAACACTGCTGAATGGTTATTACCTGGTAATGAGTATCTACGGTTGGATACGTTGGGTAAAGAACCGGGAAGACGGCAAAGCCTCAGCTATATCCTATTGCACTGCTAAAGACTGGATCATGGTCGGTGCTATTGTAATACTTGGTTTTGCGATATTGTACACTACGCTCAGTAAGTACACGGATTCTACAGTGCCTTTCGCTGACGCGCTGGTGTCCGCTTTTGCATGGGCGGGTATGTGGCTGTTGGCAAAACATAAAATAGAGAACTGGATACTCCTGAATGTTTCCAATTTTATCGCCATTCCCTTATTGGTATACAAAGGAATACCTATGACAGCCTTGCTGACGGTTATACTATTCACCGTGGCTATGTTTGGTTATTTCAGGTGGCGGAAACTATATCACCTGCAATTTGCACAATGAGTAATGTGAAAAAAATAGTAGTGATCGGGCCTGAATCGACAGGTAAAAGTACTTTGTCGGCGGCATTGGCAGTGGAGCTGGGTACGTTGTGGGTACCTGAATATGCGCGCGAATACCTGGAGCGACTGGATAGGCCATATGAGCAGAATGATCTTATTGAGATAGCAAAAGGACAAGTAAAGCTGGAAGACGAACTGGCGGCAAAAGTATCAGGGACATTGATATGCGATACCGACCTGAACGTAATAAAAGTGTGGAGCGAGGCAAAGTATAACGCCTGCGACAGGTACATTACAGAGCAGATAGCAGAACGTAAATACGACCTGTACCTGCTCACCTACATAGATACCGAGTGGGAAGACGACCCCCTGAGAGAACACCCTGCACCGGAAGAGCGTACGTATTTTTACAATATCTATCGAGATATAGTGCAAAACAGCAACCAGCCCTGGGTAGATATAAGGGGGACGCATGAAGAAAGGCTTAAATCTGCTATGGATGCAGTAAGGCAAATTATCCTTTAGTAACTTTGTATTATGCTGATACACATTCATCCTGATAATCCGCAACAGCGGAACATTGATACAGTAGTGGAAACACTGCGGGCGGGAGGCGTTATCATCTATCCTACTGATACCATATATGGTATTGGTTGCGATATTACCAATCCCGGAGCTTTTCAGAGAATATGCAGGATAAAGGGTGTTGATCCTAAAAAAGCGCAGTTCTCCTTTGTTTGCTCCGACCTTAGTCATATATCCGATTATACCAAGAGTATAGACACGCCTACGTTCAGGATACTGAAAAAAGCATTGCCCGGGCCTTACACATTTATATTAAATGCCAGTAAGCAGGTGCCAAAACTGATGCAGACAAAAAAAGCAACTGTAGGTATTCGCGTGCCTGATAATAACATATGCCGGATGATAGTAGAGCAATTAGGCAATCCCATCTTAAGCACTTCACTGCCTATGGATGAAGATGTGGAATATTATACTGACCCGGAGGTGATGTATGAAAACTTTCAAAACCTGGTAGATATAGTAATAGATGCAGGGCCCGGAAGTATTCGTTCTTCTACGGTTGTCGATTGTACGTCCGGATCCCCTGAGCTGATAAGGGAAGGTGCAGGCAATTGGGAAAACCTTTTCAGTTAGTATCTTCACGGATATTTTTTCAAAGTATGTACACCAAACAGGACGAGCAGCGTTTGTACACGCAGGCTAAATCTTTATTAGAAACAACAGGGGAAGATGTTGCAGTGATAGACGCTCTGCGAGAGACCATAAACTATGCTGACTGGAAGTATTATGTGCAGGATGAACCCGTTCTGGCCGATGTGGAATATGATACACTGTTTCACAAACTGAAGCAACTGGAAGAAAAATACCCGGAACAGGTAACGGCAGATTCTCCAACACAAAGGGTGGCAAAAGGACTGAGCGAAAAATTTCCTACAGTGGCACACCTTGTGCCGATGCTGAGCCTGGATAACACTTACAATGCTGAAGATCTGCGCGATTGGGATAAACGTTGCAAAGAGTTTGCCGGTACTGATAGTATAGAATATTGTGTAGAGCCGAAGTACGATGGGGCAAGTATTTCGCTGATATACGAGAATGGAAAATTGGTACGTGCTGCTACCCGTGGTGATGGAGTGATGGGAGAGGAAATAACAACTAACGCCAAAATGATACGTTCCCTGCCGCTGTCTGCCGCTTTTGTGCAGCAGGGTGTAAGCCAGGTCGAGATTCGTGGAGAAGTGGTGATACATAAGGATGTGTTTGCGGCATATAACGAACAGCGTGCAGCTGAAGGATTGGCACCGCTGGCCAATCCACGCAATGCCGCATCAGGTACATTACGTATCCTGGACCCGCAGGAGGTAAGTAAGCGTAAACTGAGTGCTATCCTTTACCACATCAGTGACTATACGCTGACAGGTGAAAAACCGCCTGCCTTGAACACACACTACGATGCCATCAACTGGTTATATCAATTAGGCTTCCCGACACCTGCCAAAGAAATGAAGGTGTTCAAAAACATTGACGGTGTAATTGATTACTGCAATGAGTTTGAAGCCAGGCGTGATGACCTGCCTTTCGAGGTAGATGGGTTGGTGGCAAAGGTGAATAGCTTTGATATGCAGGACACGATGGGCATGACCTCTCATCATCCCCGCTGGGCGGTAGCGTATAAGTTCAAAGCCAGGCAGTCAACAAGTAAGCTTTTGCGCGTAGAGTTCCAGGTAGGACGTACCGGCTCTATTACACCTGTGGGTAAAATTGAGCCTGTGCCAATAGGTGGGGTTATGGTGAGCTCACTATCCTTGTTCAACGAGGATGTTGTACGCGAAAAAGACCTGCATATCGGCGATACTGTTTTGGTGGAGCGTGCGGGAGATGTTATACCATATATCGTAAAGCCTTTGTCAGAGTTACGTACTGGCGATGAACAGCCTATTGTTTTCCCGACGGTATGCCCTGTGTGTGGAGAAGAATTGGATAAACCTGAGGGAGAAGCCGTATTGCGTTGCATAAACATCAACTGTGCTGCACAGGTGGTAGAACGTATCATCCACTACGCCAGCAAAGACGCTATGGATATACGCAACCTGGGTGACTCAAACATTCGCAAGTTCTACGACCTTGGTTTGTTAGCGCATATTCCCGGTATTTATAAAATAGATTGGGACAAGGTATTGACTTTGGAAGGATTCAAAGAAAAGTCGGTAAACAATCTGAAAACAGCAATAGAAAATTCAAAAACACAACCGCTCAACCGTGTCATATTTGGTTTGGGTATCCGCTATGTAGGCGAAACAACAGCAAAGACATTAGCTAATGCTATTACCAATATCAAAGACCTGTACGACTGGAATGAAGAAAAGCTACTGGCACTGGAAGACGTTGGCCCTAAAGTAGCGTCATCTGTCGTGCACTTCTTCCATAATCCTGAAAACAGGCATATGCTGGACGAACTGGAAGCAGAGGGGGTGAACCTGGTAAATACACATTCCGGTAACAAACAGTCTGGAGGTGAGTTGTCGGGTAAGACGTTTCTGTTTACCGGTACGCTTACTCAATTCAAACGCAGTGCCGCAGAGGCTATGGTAGAAGAAAAGGGCGGCTCTATTCTTGGTGGTGTCAGCAGCAAGCTCAACTATCTTGTGGTTGGCGCAGACGCCGGCAGTAAACTTGAAAAAGCTAAGAAACTTGGAACAGTGACCATACTTTCCGAAGAAGAATTTCTTTCGATGATAGGATAATAAAAGGGGGGAGTTACTCCCCTTTTTATTATGAATTAACTTTCAGTCTTTCTACCTCTTGCTCCAACTCTTCTATCCGTTGCTTCAATGCATTTTCGGCTAAAAGTTGTCGGGTCTGGTCTTTGGTGATTTTTGCATAGCCACGTACCTGTCCTTCCCTGTCATGCAATGCCGTGATGGTGACATTGGCCCAGAAGCGGCTGCCGTCTTTTTTAATGCGCCAGCCTTCATGTTCTACACGCCCCTCCATGTCTGCTTTCATCAGCAGAGATTCAGGCAGCATGTTTCTTTTGTCCTCTTCGCTATAGAATATACTGAAGTGTTTACCTAATACTTCTTCATATTCATAACCTTTAATCTTTCGTGCTCCGGGGTTCCAGTCTACTATCATACCGTTTTTGTCCAGCATAATGATAGCGTAGTCCGTTACTTCCGACTGGAATATCTGGTAGATGTTTTTCAGGCGTTGAGACTTCAGTGCCAGTTCTCTTATGTCTGTTTCATAATCACTAATGGCTTTTTCCGCTGCCATCCGTTCAGACAGGTCACGTGTTATTTTTACAAACCCTATTACCTTACCATCAGCGTCTTTTACTGCTGTTATTACTACAAAGGCCCAAAACCTGTCGTCATCCTTGGCCACTCTCCAGCCTTCGGTCTGTACACGCCCATTGGTTCGCGCTTCTTCCAGCAATCTTTGTGGTAAACCTGCCTGCCGGTCTTCTTCTGTATAAAATATCTCAAAGCTCTTACCGGTTACTTCATGCTCTTTATAGCCTTTTATACGCTCAGCACCACGGTTCCACGAAACGACCTTGCCCTCTGCATTCAGCAGGAACAAAGCATAATCCTCAATGTCATTTATTATATCCTCAAATATATGCCCTTTCATAAGTTGGCTTCTTATAATGATTCCTGCTTTTATATGGGTATGAGGATAATTTGTATGTTTCTTATATCCACAAGGTTAAGTCTAAAATAAGCCCTTTTTTTTATTTTGTTGATATTTTAATAAGCTTTCAATAAAAAAGTTAAACAAAATCTCCGTCTAATCTTATAGCCTTAAGCATTTTACAGCTAAATAAACCGCCTTACTTACTACCTTTGCGCACAATATCCCGAAAAGATCACATGTCAGATAGTAGAAAGCCATATTTAAGACTGAGTGGATTAGAACCGCTGGTAATACGCCCCGAGAGCAATTTTGTAAACGTTGGCGAACGTACCAATGTTACAGGGTCCAAAAAATTTGCACGCCTTATCAGGGAAGATAAATATGAAGAAGCCTTGTCTGTAGCCAGGCAGCAGGTAGAGAATGGTGCGCAGATACTGGATGTGAATATGGATGATGCTATGCTGGACGGCGTAGCGGTGATGACCAAATTCATCAACTTATTACAGGCTGAGCCGGATATCGCAAAGATCCCTGTCATGCTCGACTCGTCTAAGTTCGAGATCATACATGCAGGGTTGAAATGCATACAAGGTAAGTGTGTAGTTAACTCTATATCACTGAAAGAAGGGGAAGAGAAATTTATTGAGCAGGCGCGCACATGCAAAAACTTTGGCGCATCGGTTGTCGTGATGGCTTTTGACGAGAACGGACAGGCTGATACACTTCAGCGCCGTGTGGATATTTGTGAACGTGCCTATAAGATATTGACAGAGCAGGTAGGCTTCCTCCCGCAGGATATCATTTTCGACCCCAATATATTTGCCGTAGCTACGGGTATAGAAGAACACAATGGATATGCGCTTGAGTTTATTGAAGCCACACGCATCATCAAGCAGAAAATGCCTTTGGTGAAAGTAAGTGGTGGTGTCAGTAATGTATCGTTCTCTTTCAGGGGAAATGATGTAGTGCGCGAGGCAATGCACAGTGTATTCCTCTATCACGCCATCAGGGCAGGTATGGATATGGGTATTGTAAATGCCGGTCAGCTGCAGATATATGACCAGATAGAACCACAACTCAAGGAGCTGTGCGAGGACGTGATACTGAACAGGAGTGATGATGCTACGGAAAAACTGGTCACATTCGCAGACACGGTTAAGGCAAAGGACAAACAGGAAAAGAAAACGGATGAGTGGCGCAATGGCTCAGTTGAAGAACGCTTGAAGCACGCACTGGTGAATGGTATTACTGACTATATAGACGCGGATACTGAAGAGGCGAGGCAGAAATACGATACTCCACTCGAGGTAATAGAGGGCCCGCTTATGGACGGCATGAATGTGGTGGGTGACCTGTTTGGCAGTGGTAAGATGTTCCTGCCGCAGGTGGTTAAGAGTGCCCGCGTTATGAAGAAAAGTGTCGCGATACTTACTCCTTATATAGAAGCAGAAAAAGAAGAACGCAGACTATCAGGTAATACTGATGTAGAGCAGGCCGGAGCGGCTAAGATATTAATGGCCACGGTAAAAGGTGACGTACACGATATTGGTAAGAATATCGTGGGTGTGGTATTGGGCTGTAATGGTTACGATGTAATAGACCTGGGAGTGATGGTACCTGCTGACAAGATACTGGATACAGCTGAAAAAGAAGGTGCGGATATTATCGGTTTGAGTGGGCTGATCACGCCATCGCTGGATGAGATGGTGCATGTAGCAAAAGAAATGAAACGACGCGGAATGAAGCAGCCGCTGATGATAGGCGGAGCTACTACATCGCGCATACATACTGCTGTGAAAATTGCAGGTGGTTATGATAATGGTGTGGTGCATGTACTGGATGCCAGCCGTAGTGTTACGGTAGCAGGCAGTTTGTTGAGTAAAGAGAACAAGCAGCCGTTTCTTGATAATATAAATGCTGAGTATGAAAAGCTGCGTGTAGATTTTGCGAATAAACAAACACATAAGCAATACATACCGTTTGCAGAGGCACAAGGTAACCCTGTTGTTATTGATTGGGATAATTACACGCCACCTGTACCGTCATTTACAGGTACTAAATTATTTGAAGATTACGACCTGGCTGAGATAAGGCAGTACATAGATTGGGGACCATTTTTCATCGCATGGGAAATGAAAGGGAAGTTCCCGGATATCCTTACTGATGAACATGCAGGAACAGAGGCCACAAAACTGTATAATGATGCCAATGCTATGTTGGATAAGATTGTTGCCGAAAAGTGGCTGACAGCGAAAGGTGTTGTTGGTTTCTGGCAGGCACATAAAGTAGCGCCTGATACAATAGAGTTGAAAGATGATAAAGGACATGATCTTTGCTTCCTTGAGTCGTTGCGCCAGCAGCAGAAAAAAGCAGCAGGACAACCGCATTTCTCATTGTCAGATTTCATAAGGCCAGTAGAGAAAGGCAGTGACTACATGGGGGCTTTTGCAGTGGCTATACATGGTATAGAACCTCATTTGCAAAATTTTATGGATAATCACGATGATTATAATAAGATCATGCTGCAGGCCATGGCCGATAGGCTGGCTGAAGCCTTTGCAGAGGTACTGCACAAACGCACCCGCGCAGAGTTCTGGGGCTATGCCAAAGACGAGGATATTAATATTGCAGACCTGGTAAAGGAAAAATATCAGGGTATACGCCCTGCACCCGGTTATCCTGCCTGCCCGGATCATACTGAGAAATACAAACTGTTTGAATTGTTGAATGCTACCGAAGTAGCTGGTATACAGCTAACCGAATCGTTGGCCATGTATCCGGGGGCTGCAGTTTGTGGTTGGTACTTCAGCCACCCGCAAAGCACTTATTTTGGCGTTGGCAAGATTCAGGAAGATCAGTTGAGAGATTATGCTCATCGCAAAGGTATGAGTATTGAAGAAGCGACTAAATGGTTATCTCCAGTAATAGAAGCATAAACAATGAACGAACAAACAATGGACACTTTAGGGCAACATGATAATGGAGGTACTGACTCGAAATTTCTGAGGATAGTTGCGACAGTTGTCTCGTATATATTACACCCTGTTTTTATGCCTGTCCTTATGGCTTGGGTCATTTACCAGGTCAGCCCTGTAAGTTTTGTACAGTATGAAGGAAAGGCTCTGTCTATGGTATTCATACAGATAGCGCTGACAACCATATTCTTTCCTATATTGGTTGTATTGTTACTAAAAGGGTTGGGGTTCATAGATAGTATCCTGCTGCGCAAGAATAAGGAGCGGATAATACCCTTACTGGCAACCTTGATATGTTATTGGTGGATCAGTCATGTCTTCAAAAACCTGGATGCGCCGGTAATATTGCAGGTGCTTTTACGGGGCGCTTACTGGGGTATCATTGTACTGTTTATGTGCAGTATCTTCTTTAAAATAAGTATGCACACAATGGCAGCCGGAGGTATGCTGGGTGTACTCATTGTGCTGCTGATACTCAGCCCCGTTAGTATGACAGTACCACTGTTCATAGGTATTGTTGTGGCAGGAATAAGTGGCACAGCACGCATGTTATTAGGTGCGCATACCCAGTTTGAAATATGGTCGGGATATATTCTGGGTATACTCTCTATGCTGGCTGCTTACTGGTATATTGTGCTGTAATTATCTGTTTACACCGGTCTCTTCAACAATAGAATGTATTTTGTTATCAAGGTCAGTTGCTGCTTCTTCCAGCAATATTAATTTCTCTTTGTCAGCAATATAGTTGTCATCCTTTATTATATTAATAAGTCCCATGATAGAGGTAAGTGGCTGTCTGATGTCATGCGATTGCATGTGTGCTATGTTCTTCAACGACTCATTTTTCTCTTCAAGCGTTTTCAGATTTTCAGCCAGTACCTGGTAACTCAGTTCCAGCTCCATCAGGAAGGTTACTTGCCTGGCCATTACCGTCAATGCTTTTTGTTGCATTGTGGATATATTATTCGGTTTGCCATCAAACAGGCAAAGACTACCCATCCTGAGTCCATTTTTTAATGTAAGTGGAGCACCGGCATAAAAACGAACATTGGGTGGTTCATGCACAAGAGGATTATTATCAAAACGACTGTCTTCCAGTGCGTCCGGTATAATGGTCAGGCTGTCATTCTGTATGGTATATTGACAAAAAGAGGTCTCCCTGGGCATAGCCGGAGCGTCAATACCTGTTCTCACTTTTACCCAGTTCACTTCTTTATCTAACAGCGTAATAAGTGCTACAGGTGTGCCGCATAATTCAGCTGCGAAGTTGACAATATCCTGAAACTCATTAGATTTATCATAGTCCAGTAATAAAAAACGATTGACTGCCTCCAGGCGTTCATGCTCAAGTATTTCAGGCATATTGTTGCATTAAAGATTAGTACAAACAATATATACGCCTATCGATGGTAAAAGGTTCATTTCAGATGAAAATAAATGTGCAGGACACTTACCATCCGCTCTGCCATGGTACTGCTGAAGTTGTAGAGTGAAGGCCTGCTGGTATATCAAGCAGGTGCTCTGGTAATATCACCAGGCTTTCTATTTTGCCATCTGTTATCTTCCAGTGTGCTGCATTGCCTGTAGGGTTGTCATGTATTATCATCACAGGTGTGCCATTACGCACCAGTTTTCCTTTTTTATGTACCCATCCATTGGCCCAGTTATAGTTCCACTTTGCATCGGCCATAGAAACTCTAACGCAGCCATGAGATACAGGCTTGTTGATGGGTAGAGAATACTGGTGCACATGTAGTCCCCAAATGGCCTGAAAGTCGAACATGAAAAAGAGTTCCCACTTCTCTCCGGGAGGTGCCGCATTAGAAAGTCGGTACTCATCTTTCCAGTTGAAGTTATAACGCCCTGCCGGGGTCTTGTCATTTGTTCTGCCCGATGATAACAGCCCCCATCTCACCAGTTTGCCATATTCATATGCCCCGAATGTCTGTGTAAACTTGTCGATGATAAAAAGTTTCGCAACGGTGTCAGCAGCAGTGTAATAAAAAGGGTAGGGACTGTATGCTTTGAAATCCTGCACGAATGAGTCCGGTATCATCAACGCCCTGCCATTTTTGAAGTTGTCCCCGGTTATACGGTTGGTCAGTTCTACTATGTACCGTTTCATGGCGCTGTCATCGCCTGGTATGGAATCAATATGTGCCAGGAACTCTCCCCAGTTGCCAAGGCTGTCACCTTTTACATGGTCGCCGTATTCATACAGGTGCCAGCTTACTTTCTGCAGGTTGTCTACGGGCATAAGCTGGCTGTTCTGCAACCTGGCTACTTTGTCTTGGTCTACATAACCCTGTGCTGTTGCCAGCGGCAGGCAGTAGAGAAATACCAGTAAAGTGCATAACGAGCGGTTTGACATATACGAAACGTCTGAATCGTTTTTTTTAAGAATGGCAATATTAGCTCAAAATAGGAAACCTCCGTATGATAATTATCAGTACAGAAATTCAGTTTCTGTATTTTTAGGCGATGAATCTATTATTTGTTTGCAGTCGTAACCAATGGCGTAGCCCTACAGCAGAGGCCATTTACAGGAATATTGAAGGACTCAGTGTTAGTTCTGCAGGTACTGAACCATCTGCACGTGTAAGGTTGACCGCCAAAATGATAGATAGTGCAGATATTATATTCGTTATGGAGCAAGAGCACAAGGTACGTATCAGGCAAAATTTTCCACAAAATATGCAGGATAAGATCATTATTGTACTGGACATTCCGGACGAATATGGGTATATGGACGATGAACTGGTTGCCATGCTACGTGACAGTATAGATAGCCACTTGCAGCAAATAAGATAAAACGAATATCCCCGGAACGAATGACCGGGGATACAACTATTAATTACAAAAAACAATGCTTACTCTGATTCAGCTATCACCTCTTTCACTTCAGGTATCATGCGTTTCATCATACCTTCAATACCGGCCTTCAGGGTTATCATAGATGATGGGCAACCGGAGCAGGAACCCTGCATCATCAGTTTTACCACGCCGGCATCATAACCTTTAAAGCTGATAGCTCCACCATCCATCTCCACAGCAGGCTTTACATAGTTTTCTAAAAGTTCCTTTATGCGCTTTACTACATCTGTGTCGTCAGCGTTAATTGTATTGCTCTCTACTTTCTGTACTATCTGGTCTTCGTGCAGTACTACTTTACCCTCTTCAAGGTATTGCTTCAGAAACTCGCGTACTGAAGGAATTACTTCGTCCCATTGAGTCTCAGGAGTTTTGGTCAGAGTTACAAAATTGCTGGCGATAAATACCCCACGGATGAATGGGAATGCAAATAATTCTTTAGCCAGCGGTGAGGGTGCTGCACTTGCTTCATCAGGAAAATCAATGCTTTTACCGGGATACAACAGCTTGTTGGCTACAAACTTCATTGTCTCCGGATTAGGCGTCATTTCCGTGTATATGCTCACGATGGTATTTCCTGTCTTCAACATTTTTCAATTCAATTTGTTACAAAATTAAGCATTTAGCTATCTATCACCAATCAATTCCCCATATAGAGGTATAATAATTTACATTAACATAAAAATTAAAGTATTATGAAACACTTAATAGCAGGTCTATTTGTAATTGTATTATTAACTGCTGTCATGGCATGTTCTTCGCCCAGGCCTACAAGGGAGGTAGACCATACTAAGATGCAAAATAAAGCCATGAGGCACAGGAACCAGGCTACTGACCTGAACAATGCAGGGCATCAGAAAGATGAAATAAGAGCAAAAACAGAATAAGCGCTTTTAACATTGTGTTATAAAACTAACTGGTGCTGAGCTTGTTAGTAAACTAAGAGCTATCACGATGAAATATTTTATCAAACTAAAAAAACCAAATGTTATGAAGTACAAAATAATTATGTTAGCCGCGGCTGCTTTCGCGTTGACGCAAGTACAGGCTAATGCACAGATGAAAGGAGATGAAAAATGTGAGACTGAAACTATAGTGGTGACAAAAGGGGACAATACTAAATCGAATGTATTGGCTGCCTACGAGGTATGGGATAAGAATACCAACAGGAAAGAGGCACCCTGCACTACGGCATATGTACGTTATGATGTGCCAACCGGCAACCCCCGGTTGAAGGCCAGCTATGACATGCCCGGTGATGTGTATGAAGGTAAAGAGGTGCTTTCTAACGACGGCGTAGCTAAGAACATGCGACGCAATATGCACTACCTTAATTTCAGTGTAAGAAGGGTGCCTAATGACGGTGGCCTTTATATGAAAGAGTAACAAACAAATGATCTTTTAAGTGCCGCCTTTGTAGCGGCACTTTTTTATAAGTAATTCTACATGCACCGCTTAAAAGAGACATATGAGTTGCTGAAGGGCACTATCAGTTCGTTTGTTACAGATAATGTTACTAAACTGAGTGCTTCTCTTGCTTACTATACAGTATTCTCCCTAGGGCCTTTAATGCTGGTAGTTGTATCCGTTACAGGTGTGTTTTTTGAGACCAAGGACGTGATGTGGAAGGTGTACTGGCAATTGAAAGACCTGGTGGGCCAGAGCAGTGCCGACCAGTTGATAAACATCATTCGTGAGTTACAGGACAAAAATGCAGGAGCTTTCAGCCTGTTAGGTACTGGAATACTTTTATTCGGTGCCACTACCGTATTTGCAGATATGCAGGACAGCATGAACTATATATGGTCGGTAAAAGCAAAACCACGCTATGGCTGGTGGCGGTATATCAAGACAAGGTTATTATCTTTTTCAATGATCCTCGGCATCGCATTTTTACTCATGGTGTCGCTGATGCTCAGTTCGCTTATCAATGTTTTATCCAACAATCTCTTCGCTGATCTGCCGGATGAGCTGATATACATTATCTACCTGTTCGACTTTGTCCTGTCATTCGCAGTCATTACATTTTTATTCACTTGCATATATAAGCTGCTGCCTGATGTGGTTATCCGCTGGAAGGATGCCCTGAAGGGTGCAGTGTTCACAGGATCACTTTTTATGCTGGGCAAGTATGTCATAGGTATGTACATAGCATCAACAGAAATGAGTAATACTTATGGTGCGGCGGCATCAATAATCGTCATTTTGTTGTGGGTATATTATACAGCAATAATCCTCTATTTCGGGGCCGAGTTTACCAAAGTCAGTATCATTAGGTCGGGTGGAAAGACAGCATTGAAGAACAATGCAGTATTTATTGTTAAGCAGGAGAAAGAGTTGCAACCCTGGTAGGAGCTACTTCTCCATTAATGCCTTTACAGAACCTACAGACACAAACCTGAACACGAATATCCATACCAACGATACCGCACCGAACAAGAACATCTGGTACATCCATTCAACAGGTAAGAGTGTACAGCCATAGCCTGTAATGCCCAGCATAAGTATATAGCCAAGGTGGGCGGCGACCAGTTTAATGCTTTTGGCCAGCTTCAGGTTTTTGCCGGAGAAGAACATGTATAACACTGCCAGTGTAGATTGGGTGATAAAGGCCACCTGTGCCGCTCCCAAAGCCTGGTGCTGTGGTATCAGCCAAAGGTTCAGCGACAGGTTGATGATAACACCCACGACAGCTATTTTATTCAGCAGGATAAGATTGCCATTGGCTGTAAGCAGGGTAGAGTAGATATACATGATGCAATAGGCAGGAAAGCAAGCCATGAGCCAGGCAAACACTTGTCCACCATAAGCATCAGCATCGGTGTACAGCAATTGCATAATATCCGTGCCAAAGAACACTGCCGCACCTGTAGCTATAAATGCCGCCGGCAACAGCATATTGACTGATAACCTGACGATAGGCTGTATGTCATTTTGCTGCGAGAGCATCCGCCCGAACATAGGTAGCAACATGCCTGCGAACATAATGCCGAACATATTACCTACGTCCAGCAAGCGGTACCCTGCCGCATAGATACCCGCAAAGTTCTTACTCTCGGGTCCGCTCAGGCGTTCTACCAATATGGTATCTACCCGCATGTGTACAGCCATCAGGAATACCAGCGATGCGTAGGGCAGGCTTTTACGGATGATGCCCGTCACCTCATTTACATTCAGTGACAGGTTGAAGGATACTCCGGCCATTTTTTTCAATACTGCCATGCCGATCACTACAGCTACTGCGTAACTAATGATCTGTGCCACCACGAACCACTCTATTTTAAACCCGGCCGCAAATGCCGCACTGAATAGTAGTACACTGCATATGAGTATCATCAGCAGCTTATCAGTTACCGACAGGAGCGCATCCAGCCTGAACTTGTGCAGCGCCGATACATTGCTGCGCAGGAAGAGCATCAGCGAGTTGAGCGACTGAATGAGTAATATCCCTGTAAGCAGCAACATTTCCCGCCCCGAGTACCCGATTGCCAGCGCGGCACCCATTACCAGCACGCCATATACTAACACAAGTGCCAGCCGTGCCGAAAGCATGGCAGGAAACAGGGTGCGAAGTTTGCCGGGATTACTGGATATAATGTTGGTATTGTAATATGTAAGCCCGAAATCCAGCACGATATTGAATATCAGCCCCAGGTTCACCAAAGCCTGGTAGGTACCATAATCGGCATGGCCAACGGTGTTTTGTACGTTCCGGTCTATCAAAAACACCCATAACGGCTTCACCAGCAGGTTGACCGCTATTGTAAAAAGGAGGTTTTTGACAAAAAACTTACGCATTGGCTTAATATTCGTTGGCTGTAAGTGGTAAAATTATATTTTTGTCGCCATTACTATGCGTATAGGCGTAAATACAAGACTTTTATTGAAGGGAAAACTGGAAGGGATCGGCTGGTTCACCTGCCAGACACTGGAAAGAATGGTGCATGAACATCCTGAGCACGATTTTTTCTTTTTCTTCGACAGGCCCTATGATGAGTCTTTTGTTTTTTCTACCAATGTCACACCCGTGGTGGTGCCGCCGCAGGCCAGGCATCCTATCCTGTTCGCACTCTGGTTCGACTGGACACTACCCTATGTGCTTAAAAAGCACAAGATAGATGTATTTCTGTCGCCCGACGGATTTTGTTCGCTCAGGACGCCGATACCTACCTGCCTGGTGGTACACGACCTGGCTTTTGAGCATTATCCTGAACACCTTTCGTTTGCTAACAGGTATTACTGGCAGTTCTTTCAGCCAAAGTTTGCCAACAAAGCCAAAAGGATAGTGACCGTATCTGAATACTCCAAACAGGATATGGTGACCCAGTATGACATAGACCCTGCAAAAATAGACGTGGCCTGCAATGGGGTACACGATGCTTACCGTGAGCTGGAATGGCGGGAGAAAGAAGCTGTGAAAGAAAAGTATGCCGATGGCTGCGAGTACTTCGTTTTTGCCGGTGCCCTGCACCCCCGCAAGAACATACTGAACATGCTGAAGGCATTTGTTGCCTTCAAAAAAATGCAGCGCAGTAACATGAAGCTGGTGATCGTGGGCCGTTTTGCATGGAAGTATGAGGAGGTGCTGGAGATGAAGGAGAACATGCCTTTTAAGGATGATGTGAAATGGGTAGGCTATATGAACGTAGACGAGTTGCCCGCCGTGATAGGTGGTGCCTATGCTATGCTGTACCCATCGTTCTTCGAAGGTTTTGGCATACCCATACTGGAGGCTTTAAAATGTAATGTGCCTGCCATTGTAAGTAATACATCGTCTATGCCCGAAGTGGCCGGCGAAGCCGGGCTGCTGGTGAACCCTGCTGATGTAGAGGATATTGCCAACAAAATGGAGATGCTATACAAAGACGAAGCACTGAGGGCTAAACTCATCGCTCATGCACCGGAACAGGTAGCCAAATTTACCTGGGAAAGAGCCTCGAAAGTGCTTTGGGAGAATATGATGCAGTGCGTGAATAAGTAACGCATTTTGTTTCCAAAAGCTCCGTTTTGTTTCCTGTTTGTTTCCAAAACGACAACTTTATTTCATGCTGTTTCTGATGTAATTGGCTAATTACCAACTGTTTGCGGGTGTTTTGTTTCTTTTTGTTTCCTGCAAACGACTATTTTTAAAAAGTTGCCACTTTGTTCCCTTTTATCCTTTTCCGTTTCGTATTTCAAAGAGCTTGAATTGCCATATTTCCAATGCGCAATTATATTGTAAATATACGTAATTTTGTTGTATTTTAAAAATATAATGTGGACTGGGTAGGGTGATCTCGCTTTTGTGTCAATCAGGGGATTGACTGCCGGGAAGGACGTAGTCGGGGGCTACGCCCAACGGGGGTGGCATAAATTATAATTCTTCAAGTCTATAGTTTGGCATTTCATCATAAGTTCTTCCATTAAGGATCCTGCCAGCTTTTTTCTTGTTAGTACCACCCCATTGTTTAAAGAAAAATGCGACCCCTGCATTTTCGCATTGTTGTTGGATATCTAATGCCCAGTCGGGATCCATAGTGCGCGGCTTACGACCACTTTCACCACCAACAATTACCCAGTCTATGTTGTTTAGATTTATGTTTTCAAGAGGTCCTATAAGAGGCTCACAGGATAGAAACTTTACCCTTGCATTAGTTTGCCTTAAGTAGTCTATACGTTCAATTACTCTGTTGTCTTCTACAGAGACACCCATCCAAATATTATGTGTCCACTTTAGCTCTGTATGTAATTCTAAAAGACGTTCAGCTCGTTTGGTTAATACTTGGAAAACATGCTGTGGGTTTTCATTCATTACCTGAAATACCCTTTTAATAAATGATAGTGGTATTTGGGGATGGAATAAATCACTCATAGAGTTAACGAAAACAATTTTGGGTTGTTTCCATGTATAGGGTGTTTTAAGGGTGTCTGGATGAGTACGGACTTTAAAAGCATCTTTATATTTCTCAACTCCCATTGCTTGCAAACGTTTGGACATTACTTCTGCATAGCAATATTTGCACCCTGCTGAAATTTTTGTACACCCTGTTGTAGGGTTCCAGGTCATTTCGGTCCATTCTATGCTGCTCTGTGCCATTTATTTGATTTCAATTTTATGAATTTCCTCTCTATGAAGATTGCTCGAAATTAGTTTAAATCTGTATTCTATTTTATTACTTGATTTCAAGCGTTTTAAAATTACGTTTGCATCTTTAAGTAAAAAACCTTCAGTTAAGGTAAACAAGTATACAGACCTATTCGTATTTAAAGAACCATTGATTATTTTATCTTCTAATGTTTTTTCAAATACTTGTCTCTTATTTGGAACGTTTAAGTGAGGGAACATGGTAGGGGCATGTTCATTTATTTTTTCGTTGTCTATGTCAAAGTTAGCTTCTCCTCTTAAAGTGTCATTTTTCCAAGCAACATTTAGAAATTTTTCTATTCCTAAAGTGTGATTACTCCCAAATATTAATCCATATATGTTTGAACCTTTTTTTATTGAAAATGGGGCCAAATAGTATTCTTTATTCTCCGGTATTAAAGACTTATAAAAATCTAGCACTTTTCTGTGTACATCAAAGTAGTTTGCTTGTTTTATGTCATTGCTCAGAGTTGGAAAATACTTCTTAAACTCAGGAGTTTCTGCAAATCTTTTAAAATACGAAGACGAGATGTAAAATAGCATATCTGTCTTACGTAAGTTTATTAGTTGTTTAAAAACCTCTTCCGTAATTTCTTTAATACCATTTTGGTCTAGAAAAATGAAGTTTGCTGAATATTTCATGCTTTCGGAATACTCGTCAAATACATTCTTAAATTCATCACAACGTTTTTCTACATGGTAATTGCCACTTGTCTCAAATTCATCAACATGTCTTTTAAGTTTTTCAAATGAATTTGGGTCTTTCTCATTGAACAAGACTTTTAAATCAATTCCATTTTTGTCAATGTATTGATTTAAACTGTTAATAACACTTAAGGCAATTAGCGGACTACCAAGATATCCTGTAATATCACACCCTTCGCCCGCAAAAAAGTCAAATACCTGTACATTTTTCCAATACACCTTTTGAGGAGCAATAAATACAGGTAGCCATTCTTCAAAATACTGTTTATAAAGTTGCAGTTTTGATTTCGTTCCCTCATCGAAAGGTTCACTAAAAATACTCTTTACTGCCATCGGAAATAGTTTAGGTTAAACAAATGTACAATAATGTATCTTGTGTACATTCTCAGAACAAAGTACTTTACTTGAGGAAAAATAAAAACGGGAAAAACACCCTGCCATTTGGCAGGAGAATTTTGTATAATACGAGGGAGGAGATGTGAACCAGGCTGTGTCTAAGTGCTCAGGGGATTATTTCATTCAAAATATCTTTTCAATTGCTTCAATGAGTGTTGCACAGTTATCACGTCGCTCATGCTTCGCTCCTCATAATGACGGCAATGATTGGGGAATGACTAAATGATCCGCTGCGACTTACCTGCGCCTGCCTGGCGGGTAAAGAGCAATACATACACCAGTATGAGTAGTACGGATGTAATGCTGGATGCTAATATCTTCAGCATCAGGTAGCCAATGTTCTGCATGCTCCACAGCTCAATAATGAAGAAGGCAGTGTGGTGCATCACAATGAGGAAGGATACATAAACCACGAAAGGCAGCCAGCCCATGTTCTTTACCGATGGTGTCTGCCCGGTATATTCGGTCAGGTTTTTGGGCATCAGTGCATTCAGCACGTTGATGCGGAAGTAGGCTATGAGCACGGTAGCAAAAGCATGCATGCCCGCGGTGTTCATAAATGCGTCTACACTCAGACCGCATACAAAGCCTGCTAATAGCATTACTGCCACGGGTGTTTCAAAAGGCAGCAACAGCAGGAACAAAGGATACAGGAATGGTATAAAAATAGGGAAGCCGGTAGGTTGCGCCCACCATTGCAGTGTAACCTTATTTAGTATCAGCACCTGTATAAGCAGGATAACGCAGAAACGGATGATATTTTTTATCAGTACACTCATTCTTTGCCTGTTGCTGATTGTTCAAGTTGACGGCGTTCCGGTGCCATTTTATTCTCTACCACATACACATATTGCAGCCTGCGGAAGTTAGTAGTTGGTTTCAGGTATAATATCTGCAGGTTCTTACTTTTTACCAGTGCGGTTTTATATACAATGCCAATGTTCACACCACCGGGGAAGAACGAATATTCAGTAGTGAATACCGTATCTCCTTTCGACACTTTTATCTGGTTGGGTACATCCTTCATCAGCAGTTTGTCCGGTGTTTGTCCGTCCCACGATACATAACTAACAGTACCATCTTTCAGTCGTGCACTTACCTGTTGCTTTTTGCTGAGTACAGATAGTGCTGTTGAGAAGTGTGCTGATGTATTCACTATCCTGCCCACGATACCATTGGCCGATATAACGGCCATGTCTTTTCTTATTCCATCGTCCTCGCCCCTGTTCAGCGTAATGAAGTTATTTACAGAACCAACGGTATTGTTGATGACTTTTGCATAACGGTAATAGTAATCGGCATACTTGACCTTTGCCGAACTGTCAGGGTTGGGTATAGCATAGTTAGCAGATGAATCACGTAACACATCAATGCCGTCGTGTGCGGATAGTTGCCTGCGCAGCGCTTCATTTTCATGCACCAGGCTATCGTTCATACTCTTCAGCGCGAAGTAGTAGGCCACATCATTTCGTTGCTGGTACATAGTACCCAGCAGCATGTTCGACGAGCTCATGATGTCGTTACCTTGTACTGTATCAGTACGTGCAATGAGTACGATGCATACTATCTCCAGTACCAGGAAAAGTATGAGATTGAAGAACCTCCGTATGAACAGAATAAAATTGCGCACTGCTTATGCTGCTCTTAAGTATTTTAAGTTATGTGGTACAAGCAATCGGAAAAGTACCGTTTTGCTGCATACACTTAGTTATTTCATAAGGAAAGGCATCCTGGCGATATTCTTCAGTGCCATGCCCGTACCCCTTACCACGGCACGCAGCGGATCGTCTGCTACATGTACCGGTAATTTTATCTTTTGAGAGATACGCTTATCCAGCCCCCTGAGCAAGGCGCCACCACCTGTCAGGTACAGGCCACGGCGGTATATATCCGCTGCCAGCTCGGGTGGTGTGCTTTCCAGTGCTTTCAGTATAGCTTCTTCTATTTTGAAAATAGATTTATCCAGCGCCTCGGCCACTTCCTGGTACGATACCATGATCTGCTTAGGAATGCCCGTTACCAGGTCACGTCCGTTTACTGCAATGTCATCGGGTGGCGTATCCAGCTCTTTAAGCGCAGAACCTACGTGTATCTTTATCTGCTCGGCCGTACGCTCACCTATCATCAAACTATGATAGCGGCGCATAGCCTCCATAATATCCGCGGTAAATTCATCACCCGCAATACGTATAGACTGGTCGCAAACAATACCGGCCAACGCTATCACTGATATACCGGTAGTACCACCGCCTATATCTATGATCATGTTACCTGTAGGTTCTTCCACGTCTATACCGATACCCAGCGCAGCGGCCATCGGCTCATGTATCATATATACCTCTTTGGCGCCTGCCTGCTCGGCAGAGTCGCGTACGGCACGTTTCTCTACTTCGGTAATGCTGGAGGGGATACATATCACCATTTTCCAGCTGGGAGGAAACCAGGGTTTCTTTTTAGGGTGCACCAGTTTGATCATCTCGCGCAGCATACCCTCGGCCGCGTTAAAGTCGGCTATCACACCATCCTTAAGCGGGCGGATGGTCTTCAGGTTCTCGTGCGTCTTCTCGTGCATCATCATCGCCTTTTTACCCACCGCTACTATTTTATTAGATTGACGGTCGATAGCAACAATAGATGGCTCATCAACAACTACCTGGTCATTATGTATCACCAACGTATTGGCCGTACCCAGGTCGATAGCTATCTCCTGGGTCAAAAAATTAAACAATCCCATATAGAGGGTATATATAAATAATTTAAACTATGTTTCTGTCCTGACAGTGAAAACTACGGTTTTTTACCTGAAAAACACGAAAAAATGCACTGTTCAAGGCAAAAATAGGACTTTTGCAACCGAAAAGTAAATAAAGTAAAAAACTATATGAGCCTCGTCTAATGTTATCTCATTATTAATTCCCGGTTACACTCAAAAAAATTAGCACAGATTTTGCATAGAGTAATACTATAGTAAAATTGAAATCATATTAAAAACCCTTTTTATGAATAAAACACCCCGTTTATTGAGCTGGTTAGTGATCCCGCTCGTGTTATCAGCATCTTCATGCGACCCGTTTGGAAATAGTCATACGCAAGTTGTAGAACCAATTCCGCAAGTCGGCAAAGTAGAAGGCTGGGCTCCTGTTTATGCAGCAGATGATGTGGCAGGCACTATTGCATCAAAAGACCCGCAGGCAATTGAGAAAGGTGGTAAGATATATGTGAGAGGACATATGCTGTACCAGGTAGAAGTAGGCAAAGGTATCCATGTGATAGATATCCAGGATGGCAATAATCCTCAAAAAGTGAAATTTATACAAGTAACGGGTGCGCAGGAAATGGCCGTGATGGACAATAACCTGTACACCAATAACGTGAATGATCTTGTTGTGCTGAACATCAGTGACATCAACAACGTGCAGGTAATAGACCGCGTGTCGGGCGTGTTTCATTTAGTAGATCCTACTCTGCCGCCTGTTGCCGGATACTTTGAATGCGTAGACGCATCAAAAGGTGTTGTAGTAGGTTGGGAACCCAAAACATTAAATAACCCTGTTTGCAGGAGAAATTAAAACCACAAAAAAACAACGATCATGAAGTCTTTTAAATATATACTTTTTGTAGCTCTTATAGCATTTATCAGTTCCTGCGATAAAGCATCCAATTCGGTTGGTTCATCTACTTCTGAACCTGCATCCGTAGATAATGGTGGCTCAGGTAAAGGGGGCTCGTTAGCGAGGTTTACCATTGCACAAGGTTACCTGTATGTGGTTGACGACCTGAAACTACATGCTTATTCCTTAGCTAATCCGGCATCGCCTAAATTGACCAGTACACAGATACTGGGCGAGGATATAGAAACTATTTACAGCTATAAGGATAAACTGTTCATCGGTTCTCAGAATGCCATGTATGTTTATTCAATAGCTGACGCATCCAAGCCAACCAAACTGGGTATTGCCAGCCACGTACGTGCCTGCGATCCCGTGGTGGCCAACGATACGATAGCATATGTGACTGTACGTAGCGGAACCACGTGTGGTGGTACGCAAAACGCATTGTATGTATATGACGTGCAACATGTACTGAACCCGGTAGAAAGGAATGTTGTGCCATTAGAGAGCCCGTGGGGGCTGGGTATGGTTGGTAAAACTCTGTATGTATGTAACGGTAGCAACGGGCTGAGCCTCTATGATATATCACAACCCTACTATCCTACGTTGAAACAAAAATACTTTGACGATACTTATTATGACGTAATACCCTACAATAATATGCTGATATGCATGGTGCAGGGCGGTATGTTATTATATGAGTTAAAGCCAGACGGGCAGATAGTGAAACTGGCCAAGATAAGCGGATAATGCAAAATGAATAATAGAATAACGAAAAGCCCCTGCATTGGCAGGGGCTTTTCGTTGTAAGACATGACAAAACTCATTTTTTAGGATAACCTGATGACTCAACTTTGAAGCATTAAATCCATTATTATGAGTATGAAAGAAACATTTGAAGTACACGGTGAGCAATTAGTGAAAAAGATAAAAGAACTGATAGCTGAAGGTAATGTTCGCAAAGTGACAATAAAAGATCATGAAGGTAAAGAGTTGATGAGTTTCCCGCTTACCATTGGTGTTGTGGGTGCTTTGCTGGCACCGATACTGGCAGCGGTAGGAGCACTGGCTGCCCTTGTAGGTGATTGTACCATTGCAGTAGAAAGAGAAGAAGAATAAAAAAGCCGCTATGTAGCGGCTTTTTTTATTAATGTTCGTTTCTCAAAGTTCCTTCCAGCCGGTAGCTGGTTGTAACAGTGTTGCCAGAATCAACATAAGTAGTAGTATATGTGATGTTGTAGCTGTTTTTCAAAAGGTCAACTTGTCCGGTTCCTTTTATCTTAAAGTCTTTATAATCACTTGTTACTGATCGCCCGCGTACCGTTTGTTCATCAATAGTGATGGCTCCTGTTCCGGGGTTAATTTTGAATTGTACTTCACCCGGCAATGACGATGAGTTTACACTGGTATATGATTTTGCCGCATTTGAGCTTAAGCTCAATGGGATAGAATTGATGTAGAGCGATAGTTCAGGTATGTAGTATGGGTAACTGTAATATCGAATTGTAATATTGGTTGTATAATGATTAACAACACTTTCAGTTAAGACATCTGTGACTATAATTGTTTTTTCAATTAAACTGTAAAATCTATCGTAGCAAGCGCTGTCTGTTATAGTATCTGAAACGATATTGACCGTATATTCTATTACTTCCTTGTTTGAAGTTTTGCAGGTGATTTTCAAAGGGTGTGGCCCTGGTTTCAGAAAGAAGCTTTCAACAATAATGTCTGTATTGTATGGTGCAAAACCGGATGCACTGCTTAGTTTTATGTTTGCCTTTGCCGGGGGCTCTGATAATGATAAGTCTACCTTCTGGCCTGAACCTGTTTTAGGTTTTATAGCAATGGTCAGAGAGCCGGTGCCCCATGAAGGAACGCTAAAGTCTCTCAACTCTGAAATAATAACACTTCTGGTATCTATAGATGTGGTATCAATATATACAGTATCTGTGACGGGCGGTAAAATGGTACTTTGTTTTTTCTGGCATGAACCAAGAAATAATACTACCAGGCATAAGGTTACGAGGATTTTTTTCATAATATAAAGTTTGGTAAATGATAGATGAATACGTAATTAACTATACAATTTATAAAAAACTCCCGTATTGAACGGGAGTTTTTTTAAATGTGATTAATAAAATTATAGCAGTGGAGTAACCAGTTTGTACGATTGAGTCACTATGCCGGTGCCATCATCATAAGAGGTCGTGTACAGAATTTCAGCCATATTCTTTTTCAGGTCGATCTTCCCTTCTCCTTTTACGGTAAATGTAGCCATATTGCCATTGGTTATTGTACGACCTTCTATCAGTTGGTCAGGTATAGTTAACATGCCTGTTTCGCTATCGAAATTGATCTTGATATGATACGAAGTTGTTGCACTATAGCTGACATATCTTTTTGAGGTAAGGTCATTATATGCCAAAAGCAGACTTCTTAGGTATAGTTGAGATTCTGCGATGTTATTATAAATGTAGGTAGTAGTGTATAGTACACTATCCGTTGTTGTGTCTTTTGACGATAGTGGATTAGACAAACTAGAGTACAGCATTGCGTTGCTCTCTTTCGTAGTCAATGTATCAACGGTCAGGTTGATCGTATAATCTGTTGTTTTACCTTTTTCAGTCTTGCTGGCAACCGTCAATGGATAGGTGCCACGTTTCAGGAACATAGCTTCTATCATCAGGGTTGTATTGAATGAAGTATAACCTGATTCAGAACTGAATTTTGCCATGGCATTTTCCGGAACGCCTGATATCATCATAGATACCTTCTGCTCCAGTCCGCTGTTGCGGTTAACAGTTATTGATGCAGATGCTGTACCCCACGGGTTGATCCTGATGTCTCTGATACCGGAAATGGTAGTACTGGTATCTATGGGCACTTTGCCTGCGTTAGAATCAATATAAACGGTATCGGTTACCGGGGGCAAAGTTGAAGTTTGCTTTGTACAGGAGGAACCGAACGTCAATGACAGCGCCGCTGCCGCAATGAGAACTTTCTTCATTTGAGGTATAGTTTTAGATGTGATAACGTAAACGTAATGATTTTTTAATATTAGTGCAAGCAATACCGCCACAAATACCGTGCTAAAAATCGTTAATCAGTTAATTTTTAATGAAATACACTATAGAATTGAGTATTTGTATTGGACTATTGAAAAAGGAGGTGCTCAATTGTAAGCAGGCAATCTATAATTAATTCCTATGCGTATATAACCCCGGCACATAAACAGGGCTTTTTGTTGAAGTTTCAGTTTTGTTTTTGAAACAAAGGTTAATCAATCAGTTGGAATTGGGTTTCGGGCACCTTTTTGCCTTCAACCTTAATCTGTGAATCCTGTTTATCACCTTTCGGGATTATGGATAATGTTACTGTTATAGGAGGCGGATTTTCAGGTTTAGCTGCGGCATGTTATGTGGCAAAAGCAGGGGCTAAAGTGTCTTTGTATGAGAAGAATGCAACTATAGGCGGCAGGGCCAGGCATTACACCGATGAGGGTTTTATGTTCGACATGGGGCCCAGCTGGTATTGGATGCCGGATGTATTTGAACGTTTCTTTGCAGACTTTGGCAAACAGGTGTCCGACTACTATGAGCTTGTACAGCTTGATCCGGGTTTCCAGGTGTTTTTTAAAGAAGGTGAGCCGCTAACTGTTCCGGCAAATAAAGAAGAACTGTACAACGTATTTGAAGAAATAGAACCGGGTTGTTCCGCGCGTCTTACCGCATTTCTTAATGACGCGGACTATAAATACAAAGTAGGTATGACAGACCTGGTATATAAGCCCGGGCTGTCTGTAACGGAGTATATCAACTATGATGTGCTGAAGGGTATTATGGGTGCGCACCTGTTCAAGTCGGTCAGCAGTCATGTGCGTACCTATTTCAAAGACCCGCGGTTGATGCAACTGATGGAGTTTCCGATACTCTTCCTTGGTGCTATGGCCAAAGATATTCCCGCTCTCTATACTTTGATGAACCATGCGGCACTTACACAAGGCACATGGTATCCTATGGGTGGTATGAGTAAGATCGTAATGGCAATGGAAGATCTGGCGCGCTCGCTGGGGGTGGAGATACATACCAGTAGTCCGGTAAACGAAATAAATGTCATTGATGGTAAAGTTCGGGGTATCACTACCTCTGATGGTTTCAGAAAGACTGATGCTGTAATAGCATCAGGAGACTATCACTACGTAGAACAGCACATGCTGGAAGAACAATACCGGAATTATGACGAAAAATATTGGGATAAAAAAACTTTCGCCCCTTCGTGCCTGATATACTATGTAGGCGTTAATAAAAAGGTCAAGAAACTTCAGCATCACAACTTGTTTTTCGACGCAGACTTTGAGCAACATTCGAAAGATATATATAAAAATCCTGATTGGCCGCAAGATCCGTTATTCTATGTTTGCTGCCCTTCAAAGACCGATGATAGCGTAGCACCTGAGGGGCAGGAGAACCTGTTCATACTTATACCCATTGCACCGGGCATAGAAGATACGCCCGAAATGAGAGAAAAATATTTCCCGGAAGTAGTTAAAAGAATAGAAAAACATTGCAGCGATAACATTGCTGAACATGTAGTGTATAAAAAAAGCTACTGCCTCAAGGATTTCATGCAGGATTATCATGCATATAAGGGCAATGCATACGGGCTGGCCAATACACTGCGACAGACAGCAATATTAAAACCATCATTAAGAAATAAAAAAGTACCCAACCTGTTGTATACAGGCCAGTTAACCGTGCCTGGTCCCGGCGTGCCGCCGGCTTTAATATCCGGCAAACTGGCAGCGACAGAAGCGCTTAAAACACTCAAAAAGAAACCTTATGAAGCAGTTGTTCGATAACATATCAGACACCACAAGCAGGATAACGACCAAGGCGTATAGTAATAGCTTTTCGTTAGGTATTCTTTGCCTCGGCAAACGCTTGCGCCAGCCTATCTATAACATTTACGGTTTTGTGCGCTTTGCCGATGAGATAGTAGATACTTTTCATGATTACGACAAGGAGGCGCTGCTTCGTGAATTCAGGGAAGATACTGTTAAAGCAATTGAACGGGGTATCAGTATTAATCCTGTGTTGAACAGTTTTCAGAAGGTGGTGCACGACTATAATATTGAATGGGAGCTGATAGACTGTTTCCTGAATAGTATGGAGATGGATCTGGACCAGTCGGCACACAACAGGATGAGCTACGATGAGTACATTCTTGGTTCAGCAGAAGTGGTTGGACTTATGTGCCTGCGTGTGTTTACAGAAGGAGATGAAACACTGTACCAAAAACTGAAACCGGCAGCAATGAGACTGGGAGCAGCCCTGCAGAAAGTCAACTTCCTGCGTGATATTAAAGACGATTATGAAGCACTGGGCAGGACATATTTCCCGGGTGTGAACATGAGTAACTTCTCTATGCAGGACAAACTGCACATAGAAAATGAGATAGAACAGGATTTTAATGTTGCTTTAGAGGGTATCAAACAACTGCCTGACAGTTCTCGTTTTGGTGTCTATGTGGCCTTTGTATATTATAAGCAACTGTTCCTTAAGATACGTTCCCTGCCGTCGCACAGCATTATGCAGCAGCGTATACGTATACCTAATTATGCTAAGCTTGCGTTATTATTTACTTCTTATTTCAAACATAGTCTGCACCTGGTATGATGACAGCCATTTACATATTAACTACCATTACCGCAGCTATAAGCATGGAAGGAGTAGCCTGGCTGGCGCACAAATACCTGATGCACGGCGCACTGTGGAACTTGCACGAAGACCACCATACCAAGACCTCAGACTCTTTTTTCGAAAAAAACGATTATTTCTTTCTCATTTTCGCGCTTCCGGGAATAGCGCTTATGGCAATAGGAACTTTTGCACCGCCACTCAGGATATTGTTGTTTGCAGGGATAGGTATTACTATTTATGGGTTCACCTACTTTTTTGTACATGATATTTTTATCCACCAGCGTTTCAAATGGCTGAAACATACGGATAATTTTTACCTGCGCGCAATACGACGTGCGCACAAGATGCATCATAAACATTTGGGCAAAGAACAAGGAGAGTGTTTTGGTATGTTATGGGTGCCGGTGAAATATTTTAAAGAAGAGCTAAACAGGAAAAGAAGTGCCTGATAAAAATTACACATATCTGCTGATAGATCTGCTGTGCATTATTGTGCCGCTGGTAGCTTCTTTCCATCCACGCTCACCTTTTTACAGGCAGTGGAAATACTACCTGCCCGCCAACCTCCTCGTCTCAGCCTTGTTCCTGGCATGGGACGCTATCTTTACCGATATGGGTATCTGGGGCTTCAACCCCGACTATATAACCGGCATTAAATTGTACAACCTGCCCATCGAGGAGGTGCTGTTCTTCATCTGCATTCCCTATGCATGTACTTACACCTACTATGTATTCGCATCATATGTCAAAACATCTTTCCCGCTGCTTGCTGCGTTGTTGTCATATGTGCTTGCTGCCGCCCTTAGTGTTACAGCGTTGTTATATATTGACAGGTTATACTCTTCAGTAACATTCTTCCTGCTTAGTGCTTTGCTGGTGGGTATGGCGCGTCGTTCCACCCTCTGGCTCGACAGGTTTTTCGTGGTATATGCCATCATGTTGGTACCTTTTTTTATATCCAATGGCATACTCACAGGCAGTACCCTCGATATCCCTATAGTATGGTACAATAATGCGCATAATCTGAATTTTCGGATATTTACAATCCCGTTAGAGGATTGTTTTTATGCCATGTTGCTGCTCTTGCTCAATATCGGTGGATATGAATGGATAAAAGAGCGGTTTGCTAAACAAATGACAGGCAGTTATGACACACATAAAAACTACACTTTAAAACAGGTAAAATGAACAGTGCAGAACAGGAAAAAGTAATACTGGTGAACGAGCAGGACGAATGGATGGGCCTGGCCGATAAGATGCAGGCACATAAAGACGGGCTATTGCACAGAGCTTTCTCAGTATTCGTCTTCAACAGTAACAACGAGTTGCTGATACAGCAACGTGCTGACCACAAATACCATTCTCCGGGCTTATGGAGTAACACATGTTGCTCGCACCCCCGTAAGGGAGAAAGCACATATGCTGCCGCACACCGCAGGCTGAAAGAAGAGCTGGGTTTTGATTGTGATATAGAAAAAGCCTTTGCCTTCCGATACAAAGCTGATGTAGGCAATGGCCTCATCGAGAACGAGTACGACCATATATACACAGGTTACACAGACAAGGTGCCGAACATAAACCCGGACGAAGTGAAGGATTATGAGTTTGTGCCTGTAAATACATTACTGCAACGTGTAGAGGAAGACCCACAATCCTACACGGCCTGGCTTAAATTAGCCTTACCTCTTTTTATGGCTCATGCAGAAGAGCGCGCAGGAACTGCAGCATAAAAAGCTGTAATATTGTAACATGGAAAAGACAATGATAACCATAGATGCAACTGTTGCGGCAGACATAGCAACAGCATGGGATACTTATACTGATCCCGAACACATCACGAAATGGAATTTCGCTTCAGACGACTGGTGTTGTCCTTCAGCATCGAACGACCTGCGCCCCGGTGGTCAATACACCGCACGTATGGAGGCTAAGGATGGCAGCTTCGGTTTCGACTTTGGAGGTGTATACGACGATGTGAATGAGCACCGCGACCTCAGCTATACCTTAGGCGATGGCCGAAAGGTGAAAACAACCTTCGAAGACAAGGGTGGCAAAACATTGGTGACCACCATGTTCGACCCCGAGCAGGTGAACCCTGTAGAAATGCAGCAGGGCGGCTGGCAGGCCATACTCAACAATTATGTAAAGTATACTGAAAGTTTGTAGCTCGACTGAAAAGATATTAAATGAAAAGCCACCTCTACAAGGTGGCTTTTCATTTAATGATTTATTAGTTTTTGGGTAGGAATTGCCCCGGGTAAATTTTAAATGGATTATAATCATTGAGAATGTTACGCACATTAATATTTAATGTATATTTATATAAATGATAACCTATGAAACAGATTCTGTTACTCCTGTTTTGTTTTAGCATCATAAAAGCACACGCAACCACTAATGTAAGTGGCATTATTTCAACCAATACAACATGGACCAAAGCCAATAGCCCCTATATTGTGGATGGAGACCTTTCTGTTGACTCAAACGTTACACTTGTCATACAGCCGGGCGTTACCGTTTTGGTGGATAGTGGCAAGTTCTTTTATGTAGATGGTAAGCTCATAGCTGAGGGTAATACTACCGACAGCATTTATTTTCTTGCGCATAAAATAAACGACCCTTTATATTACGCACAGTGGCGTGGTATCACACTCAGGTTAAAAGGCATCCATGATACGAGCAGCTTTAAGTATTGCAGGTTTGAATATGCGCTATATGCTATCTACTCTGAAGGGCCGAGTTTAAATGTCAGTCAATCTGTATTTAAGCATAATAGTGTCGCAGTTGAAACTCATGTTTTTGCCCCGGCTGTTGATTGCTATTTTAATATCAATAACTGCCTGGTAACAGAGAATGGCAAAGGGCTGTATAATTTTAGCAGGTATGCCACAGGAGCACTTACAAACTGTATTATATCGGACAATATTGTTGGTTGCGAGGATGAAAGTTATAAAGGGTTGACTGTACAAAATAATGAATTTAATTACAATGAAACGGGCCTCAGTCTGTCTGATTATGAGCAAAGTCCTGATGTCAGGTGGAATACTTTTAAAGGGAACTCCTACGCCGGGCTCACTTTCCGCAATTCACCCACCAACATTTCAGGCTTTTCCAGAACTAAGAATGCACCTATTTCTAATAACCTGTTTATATACAACACCCGGGGTTTACAGATATGGGATTTAGACCTATGCACTATATCAGGTAATACAATTGCCTACAACGATATCGGTATCGACCGGAATAGCGGTGCATCTAATACGCCAAGTTATCCCGACAGTCTTGTGATTACCAATAATTGCCTTACAAATAACTTGTCATACAATTTCAAAGAGAATTATACAGCTGATTTTACACTGAAGTATAATTGGTGGGGTACCACCTCTATTCCGGGTATAGACTCTTCTATTTATGATTATTATGATAACTTCTCGTCCGGCAAGATCACTTATATGCCGATACTTACCAGCGATACAGGTTGCCAGTTGGTTACACCACCACCACTATGCGCACAGTTAGATTCAGTAGTGGCAAAGGCTACTTCCCCTACTACCGCAACGGTTAACTGGCCTGCTGTGCCGGGCGCATTAGGCTACGAGTATTACGTAGAACTCATCCAGTCAACTCCGCCAACAAAAGGAACAGTAACTACATCTAATATATTAAGCCTGACTGGACTTGTTCCGGGATCAACATACAAGATATGTGCACGTACAAAGTGCGCGGCCGCACCATTTATATATACCTGGGTATGCGATACCATACAGGTGCCTACTGCTATTAATACCGTAGATATTGAAAGCCCGGTTACCATTTATCCCAATCCGAGCAACGGTTCATTCACTATTGATCTGCCAACGAAAGAAGTGGCCAACATAGTGGTCACAGGCCTGGACGGCAGAGTGGTGTACAATGACACGAAAGAAGGTAGTAACAAAATATCAGTTCGTATGATTGATCATGTTGCGGGTATATACCTGGTACACATCACACAAGGGCAGAATATCTACCGTACCAGGATAACCATAGAGGAATAAACCAACATGACAATAGAGCAGCAGATAAAAGATAATATTGAAAGCCAGCCTGAACCTAAGCGTGGTGATATGAAGGAGTTGCACGACCGCATACTCAAAGTGCTGCCTGGCTGTAAGTTGTGGTTCGATACAGGTAAGAACGACAAGAATGAAACGGTCACCAACCCCACCATCGGGTATGGAGAACAGACGATAAAATATGCCGATGGAAAAACCAAAGAGTTCTTTCAGATAGGCATGTGTGCAAACGCTACTGGTATCTCGGTGTATATTCTGGGTATTGAAGATAAGGCACTACTGGCCCGTGAATACGGGCCAAAGATCGGTAAGGCAAAAGTGACGGGGTATTGCATCCGCTTCCGTAAGCTGAAGGATATAGATGTATCCGCACTGGAAGCAGCTATACGATACGGTGCTGAGGTTTCAAATAAATGAGAATGACAATTGGGTAGAATTGCAGTTATCTGACACGGAAGCAACATACCTACCTTTTTATGATCAAACGTTGTTTATATATGGTCTCATCCGATCTGAGTTCAACTATAAATATCCCGTCGGGTAGTGCAGAGATGTTGATCTTCTGCAGGTTCCCGACTATTTCCTCATTTTTCACTTCACGACCCAAAATGTTATAAATATTCAGGCTCAGTTTTGTTGTAGTTAGGCCGGTAGTGTTCAGAGTAATATCATCTCCGGCAGGGTTAGGATATATTTGCCATGTGTTGATATTGTCAACGGATGATATGTCTGTAAAAAGTTGTTTGTTTGATGTGTCAGATACGCACCCTGATCTTGTTACTATACAATAGTATTCATCGTTTGTCGTAGCATAATAAGTATTGGAAGTGGCACCCGCTATTATGCCTCCTGAATTATACCACTGGTTACCTGTCGGAGCATTTGATGTAAGCATGTTACCTGAAATTGAAATAACAGGTGTTATTGGCTTGGCATTAACGGTAATGTTAAAAGTAGAATAACCTCCGGCCCCGTAGTTATTCACACCTCTTACTATGATATTGCCCGACGTGGCACTTGTACCGAAGTTTACTTTAATAGTATTGGTATTGCTACTACCTGTTACACCCGCCGGAAGTTCCCATATATATGACGAGGCATTAGGAATAGCAGGTACTGTATAGCTGACAGAATCTGTGCCTGAACAAACGGTTGCCGCACCCGTTATCTTTCCACTGCAACCGGGTACATGATTTTTTACGACTCTGTAAAGCAGGTAAGTAACTGCTTCCATGCCTGAAGGGTAACAATTAGTAAGTCCGCATACCGATACATGCAGGCAGGAGTCATAGATCATTTTGCTACGGTATCCCCATGTGCTGCCTCCATGTCCCCAGTAGGTAAGTCCCTGTGTGGTCTCGCGGCTGAATCCAAGCCCGTATTGATATGTTGGAGATCCGGTAGGCAAAAAATCAGTCAATTCATTTAAGGATGATTGATTGATGATCTGCCCGTCAAAAAGTGCTGTATACCATTGTACCATTTCTGACCCTGTAGAAAATAAAGCTCCCGCACACCCTCCTGCCGTATTTAATCCTACACGTGATGTATCGTTATAGTCAATATTATTCCACCATCGGTGTGCTATTGTTCCGTTGGTAGCCTCTTCTACGTCATAAAAACTGCTGTCCATATTCAATGGTGTCAGAATGCTGTCACGTATCAGCTTTGAGATCTGATAGCCGGTTGCATTTTTTGCTATCATACCTGCCAGTATATAGTTGACGTTTGAATATCCATAAGATGTACCTGCCTGAAACATCGGCGGCCCCAGCCAACTTAATACTTCTGTAGGTGTAAATACTCTTGTAGGATGGTCATTGATAGTGTCCATCCAGGGAGCAACAAAAATGGGATCTGAAACTCCGCTGGTATGATTGAGCAACTGCCTTATAGTAATATTCGGATTGACATTGGTATATGTGGGTAACCATTTACTTAGCGAATCATCCAGGCTAATGATCTTATTTTCTGCCAGTTTCAGCATAACGGTAGCTACAAAAAGTTTGGTATTGCTGGCTATGCCCATCCTCATATCTTTTGTTACCGGGCTACCGGAGTAGGAGTTGCCGATTACACCATTCCAAATACCTTGCCCCGGTACATATACGCTTGCCGACATGCCTTTGATATTAGATATCTGTCCAACATAGGTATTCAAAGTATCCTGCAACATTGTAGCCAGTGTGGTATTGAACTGTTGTGCTTGTGTTCCCGACACGGACACACAGAGTAGAAAAGCGAAGAGACACTTTTTCATTATCTTTTTTTGCAGAGATTTAAGTGCTGCATCCGCACATTTTTTCAGGTAAGCACATTCTTATCGTAGGTTGTGTATATCCATCTGAAATTAGTAAGGCAAACCATATATAATATTACTAAATAAATATTATACATGCTTATATGTTTTTAGGAGTACAGCCTGCGTTATGTTTCCCTTTTTATTACCGGTGTTCTTCACCAATTAATACTGTATTATACCCTGAACATATATTCCGTAAATTGCCGTATGCGCTGCTCCGTATTGATGTTTATACTATTGTTTCTTTCTCCTTCTATTTATGGGCAGAAGTATACTTTGCGATATGTAGATACCAAAACCGACGCGTCTTTTCGCGGCTTGTCAGTAGCCGGCGATAATTCGGTTTGGGTTAGCGGCAGCAAAGGCTGGATAGGGCGCAGTATAGATGGCGGTAACAACTGGTCATTTCAACAGGTACCGGGTTATGAACATTGCGACTTCCGCACATTATACGCCTTCAATGCCAACAACGCTGTAATTGCTAATGCGGGTAGCCCCGCTTATATACTACACACGGCTGATGGAGGCACCACATGGCAGAAGGTATATGAGAACAACGACAGCGCAGCTTTTATAGATGGCGTAGATTTCTGGGATAAGAAGCATGGACTGATACATGGCGACCCGATAGGCGGGCGCATGTTATTGCTCTATACAAACGATGGTGGTAAGACATGGCAGGAACGTAAAGAAAAACAAAGGCCCGTAATGGCAGAAGGGGAGGCCTCTTTTGCTGCAAGTGGTACGGTCATCAGTTGTTTTCTGCATGGCGCAGTGGTTGTGGCGGTGGGTGGAAAAACATCCAGGCTGTTGTTCTCACGCAACCGTGGCAGGCATTGGCGTAGCATACCCACGCCTATGCTGGCAACCTCAGCAAGTACGGGCATATTCTCATTTATACATGGACGCAGCGTAGGTCACTGGCTCATAGCCGGAGGTGACTACCGTAACGATACTTTGAAAAAAGCTAATTTCTTCTATTCACTCAATAAAGGAGAGACTTGGCATGCACCCGTTACTACTACACGTGGCTACCGCGAATGCCTCGCCAATATAAGCGACAGGCAAAAAAGAGAAAGGCCGGTAGCAACCTTTGCAGTAGGCCCCTCTGGTATAGATATTTCTACCGATGACGGAGTGAATTGGGAACCATTATCAGATGATAAAGGCTTTCATGTTATTAAACCTTCCTACAATCAGGACAAGATGTTCCTGGCAGGGGCTAATGGCAGCCTGGCTGTGATGGAGATGAACTAGTAGTGTCTATATAGAAATTATTATCTTCATTTAGATGAAATTGTCTGTTTTAACGATTCTATATTCTTTGTTCTCAACAATTGGGATTGCTCAAGTAGTCGCGATTCAAAATGATATGGAAAAGAATTTAAGATTGTGTATTGGCAATCATATAACAGTTGCTGTAGAAGGGCTTGCCGCAACAGAGGTTTTATTAAGTACTAATAACGGAATCATTAAGCAGGATGAGTATCTTGGTATCGGCCATTATATCTATCATGCTAATGTTGCAGGCCCTGCAATGATCTACATAAAGAAAAAGGTAGGCAACACTGCTGAAAATATTGATAGTGTTGAATTTTATGTACGTAGAATGCCTGTTCTGCCTCCGAAATTTGCCGGTAAATCTTCAGGGGAAATGGATCATTCTGTCATTTTAGCACAACTCGGTATTATTGCTCCGGGGGATTTGCATGCTGATATGAGGTTTCCGGTTAGCAGTTATGTTATTGCTGTATACAGAAATGGCAAGCAAATTTTTAACAGAAAGGTTGAGGGTCCGAGAATTGACCAGGCAACCATTGATTTTTTTCATACGCTGAAAAATAATGACAAACTAATATTTGGTAATATTTACGTGAAAGATTGTGACGGAGAGTTACGTAAAACAGATTCTATCCACGTTATTGTGAAAAATGCAATGAATTATGAAAAGGTCAACATTGCAGATACTATATATGTAGAGGATCCGATTACAGGTGAGATTATTGAACAATATAGGGACAGTATTTGGCAGCAGAGAAGCAAACATAAATAGTAACAATGATAACCCTCAGTTCGGCATAGTCGCCTGCCTACGTCGCAAAGGACGCAAATCCCCCGATTTGCAAAAGACAAAAACAACACATTGGTCCGGGAATAAAATCTGTTGTTTATTCCAATCTGATGTGCAGCATGTTATTTCTTCAGTTCTTCTGCAAGTCCTATAAGCAGTCCTTCTACTCCGCGAATGTAGCAAAGCCTGTATATGTTCTCATACTCTACTACTTCACCAACCAACTCGGCGCCATGCCTGCTTAGCCTGGATAGCGTATCATCAAGATCTTCAACCGCAAACATGAGGCGCAGATAGCCCAGGGCGTTTACCGGTGCTGTGCGGTGATCTGAGATAGTAGCAGGGGTTAGAAATCTTGATAGCTCGATCCGGTTGTGGCCGTCAGGCGTCACCATCATAGCGATCTCTACATGCTGGTCGCCCAGCCCGGTAACTCTGCCAGACCATTCACCTTCGATCATGGTCCGCCCTTCCAGCTCCATGCCTAGTTCAGCGAAGAAGGAGATCGCCTTGTCGAGAGACTCAACAACGATACCCATATTGTGCATGACTAATGATCTGTTTCCTGCCATTTTAACTCATTTATGAATGAATATAATGATATCCGTTAAGTTGATGATCTTTCCGCCGCTGCAGGTGTTCTTCACCTGCAACACTCTGCGTTGATTTTAAATCAGTTAATGATCTCTCCCTTATTATCGTCCAGCCTCTTCCGCCATTTTTGCAATTCATCGGGTACTTGTTGCTGCCAATCGGTTACTTCTCCAACTATCTTCAGTGGTGCATCTGTCCTGTATGAGCGGGTAGGGTTGCCTGGAAATTTTTTGTTCGTAACATTCGGGTCGTTTTCAAACTCACCTGTCGGCTCCACTATATACACACGTTCACGTCCTTCACCTTTTGCCAGTGCAGCGGCAAGTCCTGCCCCGCCGTGCAGAGCCGTGAAATAGATATGGTTCATCATTATTTCCGACTGGTAATTAGACCTCCGTCCTGCCGTCAGCATATCACCCACTTGTAGGTCAGCCTTTGTGCCGTGATAGAATGGCCCCTCGTCTGTCGGTTGGCTGGGAAAGGTGGCAGCGGTTTCATAATGCTTTTGGGCTTTGTCGCTCTCTCCCAGTTCTTCATAGCATTGGGCAATGTTTGTGTGCAACCTTGGGAAGGCTCCTGTAACACCATCATCATTTACTTGTAGTGCATATTGTAATGCGGTTTCGTACCATTTCAGTTTGTCGGCTAATGCGTTTCGTTGCCGGGCTATATAATAAGCAGCCAGGTATTTTTCAAAGTCGTCTGTTGCTTCGTTCCATGCAGCAAGAAATAGTTTTACGGCGTCTTCGGGTTGGCCTTTTTCTTCCATATCCATGCCCCGGATGCAAAGTTTCACAACAGGATTGAACGGGCTGAATTCCATATGTATAAGTTGGTTTTGACTATCTACGTTCCATCAAAAGTACCCGCATCAGCCAAAGCAGAAAAACATTTGGCACTATATTTTTTCTGCGCAATAATCAGGGGTGTGGGTTCGTTCTATTACAAAATACGCTCTCTCTTACCCCCTGTTTTTTTATAAAAATAAATTTGCATAAATAAATTAAATATTGTATATTTGCTACTGTATTTAGTATTGTCTGGTATCAAGATTAGATACCAGGCTGAAAGACATATAAATAACCATGAACGACACAATAAGGCAACTCATAAGCCATATAACTAAAGATATTCTCCCGCTCAACAGCGGGATTTTTTATGAATTGTTAACAACGGAAAGATTCCGGTTTTACTTAACAAACCTTAACAAAATACAGCGAATCACGCTGATATTCAGTTGTTTAGTATTGTTGCCAATTGTTAGCTATTACCAATTTACTTAACAAAATTAGTCTCCCCTTTAGGGGGATAGGGGGAACTTAACGAACTTTACATCTTATGTTCAGATTACAAAGTCCATATCAGCCCGCCGGCGACCAGCCCACCGCCATTGCCGAATTGGTGAAGGGCATCAACGAAGGGGAGCAATTCCAGACCCTGCTCGGGGTAACGGGTAGCGGTAAGACCTTTACCATGGCCAATGTGATACAGGAAACGCAAAAGCCTACCCTGGTGCTGACGCATAACAAAACACTGGTGGCGCAGCTATACGGCGAGTTACGCCAGTTCTTCCCCGACAATGCGGTGGAATACTTTGTAAGCTATTACGATTACTATCAGCCGGAGGCCTATATTCCTACCAGCGATACTTATATCGAAAAGGACCTGTCGATAAACGAAGAGCTGGACAAGCTGCGCCTGCGTGCTACCAGCAACCTGCTCAGCGGCCGCCGTGACATTATTGTAGTGGCGTCCGTTTCCTGTATTTATGGTATGGGTAACCCAACCGAATATGCCAATGGTATCATCCGTTTCAAGCGGGGCGATAACATCGGGCGGAACGGCTTTTTGCACCACCTGGTGAGCGCGCAATACATGCGTAGCCAGGGCGATTTTACTAGAGGTACCTTCCGTGTAAAAGGCGACACGGTAGACATCAATCTGCCATATGTGGATTATGGTTACCGCATCACCTTCTTTGGCGACGAGGTGGAAGAGATTGAGAGTTTTGAGCCGGACACTGGCAAGCGCATAGGCACTATGGACAATGCGGCGATATTCCCCGCTAACTTATACCTGGCACCTAAAGATATGATGGGGCAGATCATCCACGAGATACAGGATGAGATGATGGCCCAGCACGACTATTTTAAAACGATACACAAGCCGCTGGAGGCGCAACGTATCAAAGAGCGAGTAAGCTATGACCTGGAGATGATACAAGAGCTGGGTTTTTGTAATGGTATTGAGAACTACTCCCGTTTCCTGGACAGGCGTGAGCCGGGTACACGCCCCTTCTGCCTGCTGGACTATTTCCCTGATGATTTCCTGATGGTGATAGACGAGAGCCACGTGACCATACCGCAGATAAGTGGCATGTATGGTGGCGACCGCAGCCGTAAGCTGAACCTCGTAGATTTCGGTTTCCGCCTGCCCAGCGCGTTGGATAACCGCCCGCTTAACTTCCATGAGTTTGAAGGACTGCTGAACCAGGTAGTATTTGTAAGTGCCACGCCGGGCGATTATGAATTGCACCGCACTGGTGGCGTAGTGGTAGAGCAGGTGGTGCGTCCTACGGGATTGCTGGACCCGCCGATAGAGATACGCCCCAGTACGAACCAGATAGACGACCTGCTGGACGAGATAGACAAGCGCATTAAAAAAGGCGACCGTGTACTGGTTACCACGCTCACCAAACGTATGGCCGAGGAGATGGATAAATACCTGAAAAGAATAGATATCAAGAGTAAGTATATTCATAGTGAAGTTGATACGCTGGAGAGGGTAGAGATACTCCGCGAATTAAGGCTGGGTGGTATAGATGTGTTGGTTGGTGTTAACCTGCTCAGGGAGGGGCTCGACTTGCCGGAGGTATCACTCATGGCGATACTGGATGCAGACAAAGAGGGCTTTTTGCGTAACGAACGTTCGCTGACACAGATGGCGGGCCGTGCGGCACGTAATGCGGATGGCCTGGTTATATTCTATGCAGACCGTATGACGGATAGCATGCAACGCACCATAGATGAGACCGACCGCCGCAGGGAAAAACAGATCGCTTACAATACTGAACATGGCATCACCCCGATGACCATTAAGAAAAGTACGGACGAGGTATTCAAGCAAACATCCGTGTTGGACATTAAAGGTTATGATGAGGATAGTAAGTATGCCATACACGACGAGCTGGCACCTATGGCCGCCGAAGAAGAAGTGACCTACAAAACAGCGGCACAGTTGGAAAAACTCATCAACAAAACGAAAAAGGATATGGAGAAAGCCGCAAAAGAGTTGGACTTTATGGAAGCAGCCCGCCTCCGCGACAAAATGCTGGCTATGCAAAAAGAGTATGAAGGGATGAAATAAGTACCAACCATAGAACAATTATTATTGTCTGACCATAAAACACTAACTATGAAAAAACTACTTGCAGTTCTTATGTTATTACCCGGAGTCTCACTGGCACAGAAAAACGAGATCACATTCAGCACTGGTCTCAACTTTCAGCCAACCAGTGATTTCAGGGATATGGATAACGGAGACACTAGGGTCGCGCTCAGCTACCTGCGTACAATTGATAAATTGCAGGTAGGTGTGAGATTAGTGGCAGGTAGCGACTTTTTCATGTATGAATACATCACGCCGGAATTATTAGTAAATAAGAAATTCAACATTCTCCGTTCCTACTTGTATGCAGGTACAGCCGCCGGGTATTATCAGCGGAATGAAGGCATGTATGCGCCGAAGCAACACATGAGAGGATATACATTAGGCCTGCAGGGTGGAGCTGCGTTTTATCTCAGTAAACATTTTTCATTAACAACTGAAGTAGCAGTGCGCAGCACACAGTTCTGGTATAAAGTCTATGGCTTTTATCCGATGCTGACTAACCAACAAGGAATTACTGAATATTACCGGGCTGATAAGATAGAGAATGATTTTTTTGTTTCTTTTCCTGTGACCTTTGGGCTCAGGTATAGGTTTTAATGTATGGTAGCCAGCTCGTTAATATCCTTATTCTCTAAATGTAGTTTATCACTGTCATGCAAGGTTATATTGATCATCGCCAGTCCTACTTTTTCAGTATCAGTTACAGAACCGGAGCGCCTGAGCAGCGGGAAGAATGGACGCATGATATTATATATGGCATTGTACCATCCAGTTTTGGAGCGCACACCTTTTACGGGCAGTATGATACCCGGGCGAAACATATATGCCTTTCTGAAGGGCATCCTGAGCAGGGCGTTTTCGGTACGTCCTTTTATGCGGGCCCACATGGTTTTTCCGTCTTCGGTACTGTCTGTACCCGTACCGGATACGTAAATAAAGGTCATGCCGGGGTTGATGACTGTTTGGGCGAAATGCATGGTCAGGTCGTAAGTGATGCGGGTATATTCCTGCTCGCTAAGCCCGATAACCGAAACGCCCAGGCAGAAATAACAGGCATCATAACCCTGCAGCCTGTCTTTTATGGACGACAGGTCGTAAAAGTCCTTATGAATCAGTTCTTTGAGTTTCGGGTGGTTCATACCGATGCTGCTGCGGTTCACTACCAGCACTTCGGCTACCTCAGGATGGTCCAGGCACTCCAGCAATACGCCTTTGCCCACCATGCCTGTCGTTCCTGTTACTATGACTTTCAGCTTCATATATTAAAGGTACAGACATTATGCCATGAGAGATACACATTAAACAAACCCTTACCTGTTTAGAACAATACGCATAATAACTTATCTTGTAGCCATAAATATTGATACGCATGTCCGTTACGATACAACCTTGTAATACATTAGCCGACCTGAAAAAGTTTGTACAGTTTCCTTATGACCTGTACAAAGGCAATAAATACTGGGTGCCACCAATGAAAAAAGATGAGCTGAATTCGTTACAGCCGGCTACCAACCCTGCGTTCAATCATTGTGATGCGCAGTTCTGGATAGCCCTTAAGGATGGTAAAGTGGCAGGCCGTATCGGTGCTATTATCAACAATGCGTATAATGAGCAGGTGGGTACCAAACTGGGTCGTATCACCAGGTTGGAGTTTATTGATGATAAAGAAGTAAGCAGCGGTTTACTTGCTACTGCTGAAGCATGGATAAAGGATAAAGGAATGGAAGGCGTGCATGGGCCGCTGGGTTTCACTAATCTCGATCACCAGGCCGTGTTGATAGAAGGCTTCGACCATTTGCCGTCTATCGCATCAGAATATCACCTGCCCTATTATAAAGAGCATATTGAAGCGGCAGGGTACGAAAAAGAAAGGGACTGGGTAGAGTTTCGCCTGAAGCTGGCTGATTCTATACCGGAGAAAGCCCTGAAGCTTAATGAAATGATCAAGACGCGTTACAAGCTGAACGTGATTCATTTCAATACACAGGCAGAAATGAAAGAACAAGCCAACCGCGCGTTCGACCTGCTGAACAGTGCATTCGGCGATCTGTTCAGCTTTGTGAAGATGGATAAGGACCTGGCAGATTTTTACATCAATAAATATTTTACCATTCTCAATCCTAAGTTTGTAAAGATGATCGAGGATGAGGATAGTAACCTGATAGGATTTATCATCAGCCTGCCATCTCTCAGTGAGGCTATGCAAAAAGCGGGCGGAAAGATATTCCCGCTTGGCTGGTATCATATCATGCAGGCGTTAAAGAAACCTAAGGTTGTAGATCTGCTGCTTACAGCTATTCATCCCGAATGGCAGGCAAAAGGTGTGAGTGCCATACTTATTACCGAATTGCAGAAAGTAATGTTTGAGCATGGCGTAACTCATGTGGAGACCACCGGCATTATCGAGACCAATGAGAAGGCCATCAGCCACTGGAAAAACTACGACCATATACAGCACAAACGTAAGCGCTGTTTTATCAAGATGTTCTAACCACCGATCATTACAGTAAAATCGCCCAGTACTATCTGTCCCCCGTGTGCAGTAGTATCACCCAAACGGGCTGCGGGCATGCCATCTATCATTACAGTGGCAGAACCTTTTACTATAGTGTCGGGTGGGCCAACACATACAAGCATATCCCCTACTCTTGCTGCAGGTAGCTTGCCTATTAATACCGTGGGGCATCCCGGCCCGGTTATGGGGCCGCCGACGTGGGGTACGGGAGGTATGCCGGGTGTAACCATCGGGCATTCATGAAAATCTGTTAATCTTGCTGCTGGGGGCATAATTTCATTTTTTAGTTGATCATTACCATTGCGCCTTTTATGGTTGCTTGTGCACCGCCTGTCAGGCTGGCGGTAGCGCTACCTTCAATACTTGCTTCCATATCGGCATGAGTTTTTACATTCATACCTGATATTTTTACATCCCCGGCAGTTGCCTGTAGGGTTACACCCATGTTGCCTTTAATGTTTACCTGCTGGTTTGCTGAGATATTAATATTTTTAGGACTGCTAATGCTGATATCCGATGCCGACATCACCAGCTTATTCCCGTTCATGTCGCTTACGGTAACGGTCTTGTCTTTATCGTTCAGTACAAAGCTGTTATTTGCCGGTGTTGTTACGGTAGTTATCTTATTCTCATCGTCAAATTCAAGTTTTAATCCCGCTTTGGTAATGAAACCTTTCTTCGTGTTTTTATCATCGGGTGTATATGGCGGTTTGTTTTTCTGGCTGTACACCGATCCCATTATTACAGGGTAACGAGGGTCGTTGTTCATGAAACCTACCAATACCTCATCGCCCACCTCCGGATAAAAGAAACTGCCCGCACCGCTTGTAGCACTGAAGTTGGACAGCCTCGCCCAGATACCTGTATCTGAGATGAGGGGTATCTTGACTAATATTCTGTAGTCATTATCCGGATCTTGTGCAATTTGTAATACAACCGCATTGTGTATGCCTTGTATAGCAGGTAGTAACCCTGCCGCCTGTGGAGCAGATATGTCCTCATTGCCGGTTGAAGGCCAGTCTGCAGGTAGTCCCAGTTCGGTCACTGTTGTCCACATACCATCTGTAAGATGATGTTCTACACCGGAGACGTATACATCGCCATTGAACCGGTCTCCTACACCGGCAAGTGTTACAAAAGTGCCTGGTTCAACTATATTACTACCCTGGAAGGTAACACTGCCCTGTATTTTAGCCAGTCCCGACCATGTCAGTTCTGCCTTTGACCATGTGGTAAGGTTACTATTGTCCAGAGGTGCTGATGTTTGTTGTTGATAAGCTGACAGACCTATAACCTGTGATAATTGTTTGCTGCTTATGTTGCCCGGACCCGCAACAGATTGTGTTGAACTGTCTTGTATTACCTTCTGCATTGTATCATCCCATGACGACGATACTACGGATGCAAGTTGCGCGGTTGCATCCAGTTGAAGGTTCATGTCTATAATGTCTTGTCCATATGTAAGTGTAAGAACAGAACTGGTATTGGTATATGGTGTTTGCGTGGTTACTTTATTGTTATTGGCAATGACCACCTGGCCATTAGCTTCCGCACGGGTGCAGATAAAGTCCCAGTCGGTGGCATAGTATTGTACCAACTGGTTGAGTGTATTTCCTGTACTTTGAATATCAGCGGTTAACCCACTGTAGCCTGAAATGATCTTCTGTATTGTGTCACTGTCTTTTGTGTTGATGTATGTGCCGTTCTTACGGCCTACAGTCATCCCGATAGACTGGTCGTAGCATATTACTTCCAGCACAGACCCCATGCCGGTATTTGCCCTGATATTCTGTTCTGCCACAATGCCTTTAAAAACAGTCAGGCATTTGTTGTCATAGCCCAGCTTTATTTCAATGATATTCCCGGGTACGAATGTGCTGCCGGAGCTTATGGGAAATTTACCTGTTGCCGAATCTCCGTCCAGTAGTTCGATACTTGCAACAGGTATGCGGTTGATCTGTTTGGTGATATTAATGGAAGCTACATTGATAGCGCTATCTATAGGACTACCATTGACCAGTATCTCATAAGATACCAGGTTTGTGTTTTCTGTTTTAGGAGATTGTGCAGGCATGATCGTGTTTATTGAAAATGTTATTAAGTTATTTATTCTATAGAATATCTTTTTCGTCGACATGGTTCAATACACATATTGCCGGGTAGATGCAACCGAAGATCATTGGGTAAATGTTCCCGAATGGTGATCGTGTCATGTAAATATTCATGATAGACGAATGAACAATTTACAAAACAATCTCAGATGTTACGAATTCGCTCGGGTTAAGTTCTTGTAACTACAGAAGGCCGGTTATTTCTGAAGATGATATTTGTATAGTAGATCTGTGTAACTTTAGTTTATAAGCGGAAGTAGCTCAGTTGGTAGAGCATCAGCTTCCCAAGCTGAGGGTCGCGGGTTCGAGTCTCGTTTTCCGCTCATAAAAAAGCCCCGTTATCCGGGGCTTTTTTAATTAGAATTTGTTTTTCCACATCATACTTTCAACGGGGAGGTTGGGCTGGTTGCCGTACTTGGCGTTCTTCTTCTGGTTATATTTTACTTCTATCTCGCCATCAACAGGGAAGTATATCAGTTGGCCTATGGGCATACCTTTATATACTTTTACCGGCTGTTTTACTGATATCTCCAGTGTCCAGTTACCACAAAAACCAACATCTCCTTTACCGGCAGTAGCATGAATGTCTATACCCAGGCGGCCTGTACTGGATTTGCCTTCAAGAAAAGGGACATGCGCATGTGTTTCTGTGTATTCAGCCGTAACTCCCAGGTAGAAAATATGCGGGTACAATACAAAACCTTCTTCCGGAATCTCGAACACATCTATCTTGTTATGCTCCTTGGCATCCAGTATATGGTTACGGTAAGTAGCCAGAGTTGAACCCAGGTGCACATCGTAACTGTTACTACCCAGGTCGGCACGGTTGTACGGCTCAATTTTGATAGTACCTTTTTCCATTTCTTCCAGGATGCGTTTGTCAGAGAGTATCATGGGTACAAATATAATAGCAAACCCCAAACCCCTGAAGGGGCTTAGTTGTTTTTTATACCCAAATTTTCCCCTATCCGTGCCCTACAGGCTATATTTGCAGGGTGAATATTCACGTGACCATAAATAATGTCTCTCCCCTTTAGGGGAGCCGGAGGGGTTTTATGCCATTATACCGAGAATGGAGCAGCGACGCCTATAGCCTGGCCGCTATATGGAAGATAGAAGAGCCGGAAAGCTTTTTCACGGAGCGCACGGGTATTATCTCTGACATAAAGAACGAAAAGCGCCGGATGGAAAGGCTGGCAGGCCGTTTCCTACTCAAATACCTGAAACAGGATTTTCCACTGTTAAATATATACAGCGACGAGCATGACAAGCCACGCATTAATAATAACGACTACTTCTTTTCCATATCTCACTCATGGCCATATGTGGCGGCAGTGGTGAGTCCTTATGTGGAGTGCGGTATAGATATACAGTGCTGGCACCCGAGGATGGAGGCTTTGCAGCATAAATTCCTTTCGGAACAGGAGCAAAAGTTATTTCATAACGACCCGAAACTGATCACCCTGGCATGGAGCGCCAAAGAAGCCGCCTATAAATGGCAGGGGAGAAGGGGAGTGGAGTTCATAGACCACCTGCCAATAGAAAAATATACTGACAAGGAACATACTCACGAATTTGATATATTTCTTCAATTAACTGCTCCAAAGATGCATGTACAGATACAAGGCATTGTAAAACAAGAGTTTGCGTGTGCCTATGCCATTCACGATGAGATATTGCATCCTTCATTTTAAGTCATTAAAATAATTTAACATATTTATTATTTTGTGTATTTTGAAGAAAAATTTGCTAAAATGAATGCATTGTGGTTAAATTTGTGAAAAATTTAATCTAATGTCTTCTTTACGTTATCTCGCACTACAAGACCTTGCCAAGGAGGAAAAAAAGATCGGCCACTATGCCGGCAAAAGAGTTACCTCAATTTTTGGCAGCAATGTATTTACTGAGCGCGCAATGCGCGAGTACCTTAGCGATGAGGCTTACAAGAGCCTGATGGCTTCAATTAAAGCAGGTGAAAAACTGGATCGCCGTGTGGCAGACCAGGTAGCAGCAGGTATGAAAGCCTGGGCCGAGGCGCATAGTGTTACTCACTTCACGCACTGGTTCCAACCACTGACAGGTACTACAGCTGAGAAGCATGATTCTTTCTTTACTATCAAGAGCGATGGCAGCGCCATTGAGATATTTGATGGCGACGCGCTGATACAGCAGGAGCCTGATGCATCGAGCTTCCCTAACGGTGGTATCCGTGCTACTTTCGAGGCACGTGGTTATACCGCATGGGATCCCTCATCCCCGGCATTCATTATAGAAAGCGGACAAGGTAAGACGTTGTGCATCCCGACCATCTTTATAGCTTACAACGGCGAAAGCCTGGACTATAAGGCACCTTTGTTGAAATCTATCCACGAGCTGAATAAAGCCGCTGTTGATGTGTGTCATTACTTCGATAAGAATGTATCGAAAGTAACAGCAACCTTGGGATGGGAGCAGGAGTACTTCGTTGTAGACGAGGTAATGGCCAATGCGCGCCCTGACCTGGTACTGTGCGGACGTACGCTGGTAGGCCACGCACCTGCAAAAGGACAGCAATTAGAAGATCACTACTTTGGTACTATACCCGAGCGCGTTTACGCTTTCATGCAAGACTTTGAACAAGAGTCTTACAAGCTGGGTATCCCACTGCGTACCCGCCACAACGAGGTAGCACCGGGACAGTTTGAGTGCGCACCGATATTTGAAGAAGCGAATATTGCTGTTGACCACAACAGCTTGTTGATGGATGTAATGACCAAGGTGGCCAAGCGTCATAAACTGAAAGTATTACTGCACGAAAAACCATTTGCCGGTGTGAATGGTAGCGGTAAACATAATAACTGGAGCCTTGCTACAGATACAGGTGTTAACCTGCTGTCTCCCGGTAAGACACCACGTACCAACCTGATGTTCCTGACCTTCTTTGTGAACATCATCAAAGCGGTACATGATAATGCTGACCTGTTGCGCGCAGCTATTGCATCGGCAGGAAACGACCACCGCCTGGGTGCTAACGAAGCTCCTCCGGCTATTATATCTGTATATATAGGCCAGTACCTGACACAGGTGCTGAACGAAGTAGAAGAGCGAGTGAAAGAGAAATTCAGCGAGCAGGATGAGGTGATACTGAAGTTAGACATCCACAAGCAGATACCGGAACTGTTGATGGACAATACTGATCGTAACCGTACCAGTCCTTTCGCTTTCACTGGCAATAAATTTGAGTTCCGCGCCGTAGGTTCTGCTGCCAACTGTGGTTCTCCGTTGATGATCATCAATACCATTATGGCTGACTCTTTGAAGAAATTCAAAGCAGAGGTAGATGCCCTGATAGAGAAAGGTGATAAGAAAGAAATAGCTATCATGCATGTATTGCGCAAATACATTGCTGAGTCGAAGAAGATACGTTTTGAAGGTGATAACTACAGCGATGAGTGGGCTAAGGAAGCTGAAAAACGCGGCCTGAGCAATATGAAAACCACTCCTGAAGCGCTGGGTGCTTACCTGACAGACAATGCTAAGAAACTGTTCTTTGATAACAATATATACAGTGCCCGTGAACTGGAAGCACGTGTTGAGATCATGCTGGAAGAGTATGTGAAGAAAGTACAGATAGAAGCACGTATCATGGGTTACATTGCAACCAACCATGTATTACCTGCAGCCATCGCTTACCAGAATTCGCTGATAGAGAATGTGAAAGGGTTGAAAGACCTGGGACTGGGCGAGAATACGTACAAAGCGCAGCTGAACTTAGTTGAGATAGTAAGCGGGCACATCCAGAACATTAATAATAATGTGGAGAAGATGATAGACGCACGCAAGCGTGCCAATAATGAAGCCGACAGTCACAAACGTGCTGATATGTATTGCAACGAGGTGAAACCTTACTTCGATACCATACGTTACCACGTTGATAAGCTGGAACTGATAGTTGATGATAAACTTTGGCCGCTGCCAAAATATCGTGAGCTGCTGTTCTTAAGATAATAACTGTAACGCCCCGCAAATTTGCGGGGCGTTTTTAATTCAACTATATGACAGAATATATGATACGGCTCATCGAGCCCGAAGATGTGCAAAGGGTGCTGGGTATTTACACACCTTACATTACAAAGTACAATACCAGTTTTGAGTATGAAGTACCTACGCTTGAAGAGTTTCAGCAACGCATTGCTAATATTACCGAACAATACCCCTGGCTGGTGTGCAAAAAAGACGGTGTGATAGTTGGTTATGCCTATGCAGGACAGCACCGGGCAAGAACCGCTTACCAATGGAGTGTAGAGTCTGCCATATATATAGCGGAGGATTTTTGTGGTAAGGGTGTTGGAAGGTTGTTGTACACAAAACTGTTTGAACTACTGAAGCAACAGGGTTACATGAACGTATTTGCTGGTATGACGGCTCCTAATGAGCGTAGCGAACGCCTGCACAAAAGCTTAGGTTTTGAAGATGTAGGTACTTTTAAAAATATAGGATATAAGAATGGAGCATGGCACGACACTAAGTGGTTTCAGTTAGATATAGGTGAGCATAAGAGCTTACTGTCTGAACCATTAAGTATAAAGGAAATTGGAAAAAACTATTAGCTTTAATCTATGAGTAAACACCACCACTACACTACCACTATAGAGTGGACAGGTAATAAAGGCGAAGGAACTATAGACGCTGCAGCCTATGAGCGTGCGCATACATTTTCCGTTGAAGGCAAAGCAGATATTCTTTGTTCTTCGGACACACCCTTTAGAGGAGATGTTAGCAAACATAACCCTGAGGATATGCTGGTATATTCTTTATCCAGTTGCCATATGTTATGGTACCTGCACTTGTGTGCAGATGCCGGTGTGGTAGTAACAGATTATACTGATACAGCTACAGGACGCATGTTGCAAAACGAAACAGGTGGCGGTCATTTTGAAGAAGTGGTACTGCATCCAGTTGTTACTATTACCGATGCGTCAAAAGTTGAACTGGCCAATAGCCTGCACGATAAGGCGCACGAAAAATGTTTTATTGCTAACTCGTGTAATTTCCCTGTAAGGCATGAGCCGCATTGTGAGGTAAAGCCTTAAAGGCTATTTTATTTTGCAGCTGGTTATGTATTCAGGTATCAATGATGTCCATTCGTTCTTACAACTTGTAAGTACCTGTTTCTTTGTCCCTGTGTAAGTCCCTGTGTTTTTGCTTATCAACATACCATTATAGGTAGTTGTACATTCACATTCGCGCGTTTTGACGCATGAAGTTGTTGTGCAGAGTATTATTGAGAATAATATGATCGTAAACAAGTGTTTGCACATAAGAGATACCAAGGAAGTTATACAATAAAGTTAAGACAACATCTGCAATTGGAACTGACCCAGGTTATTTATCAAAAAAACGGCAGCATTTTTTGAGATCAGGAATATGATTATCGAAGAGTACAATAGGTATCTCCGGCGAAAATGGCTTTGTTAGATTCATCTTCCTCTTTGCAATCAGCTTCAGCAGTTTTCCTGGTACCGAGTGTTTCGTAATCTACAGGCTCGTCAACCCCACTGCCATAATCTATATAACACAGGCAATGGTATCTTTTGATACACGAAGACATGCTGAAGACGACAAAAGCTAACATAAGAGTCGCCAATATCTGTTTGAACATAGCTTTTGATTTGAGACAGTAACAAATATAACCAACTGAAATCTATATATTGGCAATAGAGTGTTGTTTTATGAATGAATTGAAAGAGCAGCTACATGATCTGTGTACGCATTATATCAATAAGAATATCGATGATATAGAGGCTGCTATTGCAGACAGGAGAATTGCGATTGCCGCCGAAACAAAAAGCAGTATGGGTGACAAATACGAGACTACCCGCGAGATGCTGCAACAGGAGATCAATATGAATTTGAGACGCCTGGGTGAAGCACAAGCCGGCCTTGCTGTATTGAATGCTATTGACCCTGGTATGAGTACAGATGTTGTAACAGCAGGTAGTTTAGTTGTAACCGTTACGGGTGGATATTATATCAGTGTAAGTGCAGGATCTCATGTAATTGATGGTAAAAAATATTATGCGGTATCGGCGTCGTCACCTGTCGGTAAATTATTGCTTGGTAAAAAGAAAGGAGATGCAATTACATTAAATAACAACAGGATTACCATTATTTCTGTGCAATGATCCCTCCCTTTATTTCGTTAAGAATGTTCGAAATAAGGCTCGATTGTCATAGCAATTTCATACCATGACAATTTGTGCAAGCATACTGTCAAATGATAGTTAACAAAAGTTAAATCTCTTTTCATGAAGATTTTATTTATCTCTATTTGGTAAAAAATTATTCATGAAACAATTATTTACCTCTTTGTTATGCGCTGTATCTCTGTATGTAGGTGCTGCTCCGTTTATGTTTAACAGGACATTTCAATTACCAGATGAGTTATATGGTTTGCCCCCGTCAGTAATGGAAATGCAAATGTGTCAAGCAAGGTCAGCAAGTAAACCTACCGTCGTTATGAAACGTATGGTTGCCAATTCCTACTACTTAAATGGTAGTATCACAGATAGCAACCGGTATTTTTATTCGCATGGCAGAGGGTCTGCGAACAAAGGCCCTGATTCATACTATACTTTTTACAGCATGACGGGTTACAACCAGGTCAATAACCTGCCATGTGATACACTTGTAAACTGGCATGACTATGGAAGTGGTTTTAACCTGAACGCTGTGTACCGGTATGAATATAACGTACAAAATAAAGTGATATTCACAGAATTGAAGGATGATTACATATGGTTACAATACAAGGGTTACTATAACAGTGGCGGTATGTTGGAGCGAATAGATATACTGGATACTTTCGGAGCTACAGCGCTTACTGTTAAGAGTTCGATGTACGTGATATATGATGGCCAGGGTAAGCGTATTGAGGATAGTACTTATAGCGTGATAAACAGCATGCAAACGGGCAGACGTACTTATACATATGATAGCAACAACAACCTGATCGACTTTTCTTCATACCGTTATGTGAACAGTCAATGGGAACTTTCTCTGAGAAATACATTTACTTATGATGGACAAAACAGGCAGATAACACAGGTCACTTCAGCCGATTACGGTAATGGTTTTATGAACCAGCAAAAAGACAGTTTCTCCTATACAGGCAATAATACAGACCCTTCATTCCATGAAACGTTCTCCTGGAATGATAACACAAATCAGTGGGAGGATTATGAGATATTGGTGTATACTTTTGGCAATAACAGTTATTATGACGGATACACCATATACAAGTACAATAACGGTTGGGATACCGTTGAGCAAGATGTGTATGTTTATGAAGGCAATGACCTGTTCGTGCGTTCTAATGGATATAAATATATAGGCGGCGGCCAGTTTTCTACTACGCCATACGACCAGTCAAACCTGTATTTTGAAGAGTATTACCCTGCATCAGTTTTGAATAATTTGTCAGCGAAAACTAAAATGAATATATTTCCTAACCCTGCAGGAGAAATGTTGCATGTCAGAGCTGATAAAGATATAGCGTTTGTTAAAATAGTGGCATCCAATGGCGTGGTTGTTGCAGATCTTGCTGCCGCACAGCATACAGCCACCATAGATGTTTCGCAGCTAGTACAGGGAGTATATACCGTGGTTTTAACTGATAAAGGTGGTGATATATTGGGTAGTGATCGGTTTGTAAAGCAGTAGAAAAATCAAGAGCGGGAATTACTCCTGCTCTTGATCAATTGTATCGTAAGGGTAGTTATTCTAAACCGGCTCTTAGTGTGCAACTAACTGTTCCTGTGCCTAAAGAGTTATAACCGTAGTTAATGTCATCTTTCATGTTGTCACAATCAGATTGTGCTTTTTTCTTAGTGCCTACATAATTTTCTTCGGTAGAATAAGTGAAGTTCGAATCTTTGTATGTGCATTCGCAGGTAAATGTTTTTACACAAGACGAAAAGCTGACAGCTGCAAAGAATATGATAAGAGTTTTGGATAAATTTTTGTGCATAGCAAATAGATTTGCCGCTAAAGATAATATATGTTTTGTTTCAATGATTCAGTTTTTTGTTACTTAATATTATTCTTGTCAATATCGGCTGTTAGCTTTTGTAGTTGTTCCATTTGTGTTACCTGGAAATCGTAGAGCGTTTTTATTTGCTCTTGTATCAGCAGGTCTATTTTTGCGTGTAAGCTCCTTATCTCCAGTTCTGCCTTCAGGTTTACCATATAATCGTTCTCGGCCCGTTTACGGTCTTTTTCTTCTTTCCTGTTCTGGCTCATCATAATGATGGGTGCCTGTATTGCAGCAATACAGGAAAGCAAGAGGTTCATCAAAATAAAAGGGTAGGGGTCAAATATATCTTTTGGAGATGCTGTAACATTATATACTATCCATACCATCAGGATAGTGAGAAATGAAATGATGAACATCCAACTACCTCCAAACTGAGCAATTTTATCAGAGAGTTTTTGCCCACGTGTGATAGTTTCTGTAGGTGGGTTGAGCAGGTTGGTTGTGAGTAATTGCTCTTCCTGTATTGATTTAGCAACGATCTCATTGAGCTTTTTAAGGTGCTCATTCTGCGTATTCAGTAAAGCCGACAGTTTTTCGTCCTGAGGAAGCGCTTGTTCCATTGTGTTTCAATTTGTATTTAAATCTACGTAAGAACAGGGTGAAAAATAAAATCGAACACTAATAATATTATATTATTCTAAAGGTTGCCAAAGATCGCTTTCCGACAGGTCGCCATAAGCATCTTTTAATAGTTCAAGGACATAATCATTTTCAGTGTTATTGCTTTTTTTTATTTCATCTCGAATCAGGTATTCATTTATCTTAAAAAAGGATAACATATCAAAATGCCAGCTGCTTTGTTCAAAAACAAACCTGAATTTGAATATTATTTCCTCGCTCTCATATATTACTGATGCCAGTGCAGTACTATCTTCGAAGGTTATTTTATCCAGTGTGAATTGATTGAACCAAATATTATCTACTTTATCTTTCTCTACAGCTTCTGCAAAAAGCTGCTCACCGTTAGTTTGTTTCAACATTTTCAGATCTTTTTCAGCCCTGATAGCTAAAACACTTACTTTGTTCATTACGGTCATGCTATTTACCTGAATGCTATCAGCATGCAATGCCCAGTTTATCAATTCATTGTAAAATATTATGGTCGAGCTGCTGACATATTGCAATGCTGTTTGCCCATCTCTTTTAAGAAAAGCTTGTTTGAGTGCTTCAAAGCTTTGTTGAACCGCTTTTTCTTGCTTATTGGCATTGCAGTTAATCGTTAGTAAAAGGAAGGTTATACAAGTAAAATAATATCGCATTGGAAACAGAAAGTCTAAAGATAAACAAAAAGCCTCTCCACTAGGAGAGGCTTTTATATCATTAAGCTAAACTGCTATTAATAACGGTAATGTTCGGGCTTGTATGGGCCTTCTTTTGTAATACCCAGGTATTTAGCCTGTGTTTCAGAAAGCTCATCCAGCACTACATTGATTTTAGCTAAGTGCAGACGTGCTACTTTCTCATCCAGGTGCTTAGGCAGAACATACACTCTATTCTCGTAACGATCTGTGTGTTTCCACAGCTCTATCTGTGCCAGTGTTTGGTTTGTGAATGAATTACTCATTACAAAGCTAGGGTGGCCGGTAGCACAACCCAGGTTCACCAAACGGCCTTCAGCAAGGATGATGATCTCGTTACCATCTACATTGTAGATGTCTACCTGTGGTTTCAAAGTGTCTTTAGTATGCCCATAGTTTTTGTTCATCCATGCCATATCTATCTCGTTATCGAAGTGGCCGATGTTACAAACAATCGTTTTATCTTTCATTACACGGAAGTGCTCTTCAGTAATCAGGTCGCAACAGCCTGAAGCGGTAACGACGATATCAGCTTCTTTTACCGCATCGATCATTTTCTTTACTTCAAAACCGTCCATTGCTGCCTGTAAAGCGCAGATAGGGTCGATCTCAGTAACGATAACACGGGCACCGGCACCACGTAGTGATTGGGCAGAACCTTTACCTACATCACCATAACCACCAACAACTGCAACTTTACCTGCCATCATTACGTCAGTAGCACGACGTATAGCATCTACCAATGATTCTTTACAACCGTATTTGTTGTCGAATTTAGATTTAGTAACTGAGTCGTTTACGTTGATAGCAGGCATTGGTAATGTACCTTTCTTAACGCGTTCTTCCAGGCGGTGAACACCCGTAGTAGTTTCTTCACTCAGGCCTTTGATACCGGCTACCAGTTCAGTATAGTTATCCAGTACCATATTGGTCAGGTCGCCACCATCATCCAGTATCATATTCAAAGGGCGGTCTTCGCTACCAAAGAATAATGTCTGTTCGATACACCAGTCAGCCTCGGCTTGTGTCTGTCCTTTCCATGCAAAAACTCCAATACCGGCAGCAGCAATAGCAGCGGCAGCCTGGTCTTGCGTAGAGAATATATTACAAGAGCTCCAGCGTACTTCAGCTCCCAGTTCTACCAGTGTTTCTATCAAAACTGCAGTCTGGATAGTCATATGCAGGCAGCCTGCAATACGAGCACCTTTCAGGGGTTGTTCGCCTTTATATTCTTCACGGATAGCCATAAGACCCGGCATTTCTGCCTCAGCCAGCCTTATTTCCTTACGTCCCCATTCAGCCAGGCTGATGTCTTTCACTTTGTAAGGCATTTTAAAATCGATCTCAGAGCGAGTCATAGTACTCATACTAATTATATTTTATCAATTTAAATTTAAAGAATTGCAAAGGTAAGTAATTCTGTGTTATTAGCCTGTATTGTCATATGTTTAATAACAGGTTAATCATTAACAACTACCAGCCTTTAATTGTTTGACAAATAGGTTTTTATTTTAGCCCTGAGGTCATCGGTAGCCTTAACTAATGGCAGGCGTACATGAGCAGGACATATTCCCAACTCATCCAGCGTACATTTCACACCTGTTGGGTTGCCCTCGGCAAACAACAGGCGTATACCATCTATCAATTTATAGTGCATGGCTCGTCCAACTGCAAAGTCACCAGCCAGCAGGTGGTTGACCATCGTAGTGAAATCTTTAGGGAAGCTATTGGCGGCTACTGAAATAACACCTTCCATACCAATTGCAGCCTGGCAGATAAACAAGTCATCATCGCCACTCAGGATCGCAAAGTGTGCAGGTTTGTCTTTTACCAGTTCCATACACTGACCAAGGTTTCCACTGGCTTCTTTTATTGCAACGATATTTTTGAACTCATTAGCAAGGCGCAATACAGTTGCCGGAGCCATATTGCTGCCTGTTCTTCCCGGTACGTTGTATAGTATTATCGGCTTATCCGTTGCAGTAGCTATAGCTTTAAAGTGCTGGTAAATGCCCTCTTGGGAAGGTTTGTTGTAATGCGGAGAAGCACTCAATATACCGGCTACACCCGTCAGGTCATATGTCTTAACATTGTTCACCACTTCGGCAGTGTCATTGCCAGCAATACCGCACACTACAGGCACGCGGCCATTGCATGTCTCAACTATGAAAGACAATACTTTTTGTTGTTCTTCCCTGTTAAGTGTAGGTGTTTCTCCCGTAGAGCCCAATGCGACAAGGAAATTTACTCCGCCATCTATTACATGGTTCACTAGTTTTTCCAGTGAGTTGAAGTCGATTGAGCTGTCATTGTTAAAAGGTGTAACAAGTGCTACACCTGTTCCTGCAAATTGATGCATATAATAAGTCAAAGATTAATAATTCAAAAATGTTATACCTGTTCGTAAAAACCCATAGCAGAGAATTTGTTGATACGCAGTTCTATACGTTTATCACTATCCATTGCCGATAGTTCATTTATAGTATCAACAAGGTATTTTCTTAGCGTGGCGGCCATTTCTTCCGGTTTGGCATGCGCCCCGCCGTTAGGCTCTTTTAAAACATCGTCTACCAGCCCGAAACTCTTCATGTCTTCCGATGTCAGTTTCAATTGTTCTGCTGCCTGTACTTTATAGTCCCAGCTACGCCACAGGATAGTAGAGCAGTTCTCAGGGGAGATAACGGTATACCAAGTGTTTTCCAGCATAGCTACTTTATCGCCTATTCCTATGCCTAAGGCTCCGCCTGAAGCACCCTCGCCTATTACAACGCAAATCACCGGCACGGTCAGGTTAAACATTTCGAACAGGTTGCGAGCTATTGCTTCGCCTTGTCCTCGTTCTTCAGCCTCTAACCCGGGGTATGCACCCGGCGTATCAATAAATGTTACAATGGGGCGATTGAACTTCTCAGCCATTTTCATCAGGCGAAGCGCCTTGCGATAGCCTTCAGGGTTGGCCATGCCAAAATTGCGCATCTGGCGCATTTTGGTATTCACGCCTTTCTGCTGCCCCATTACCATTACAGGCATGCCATCCAGTTCGGCCATACCGCCAATCATTGCTTTGTCATCCTTTACCTGGCGGTCGCCATAAAGCTCTCTGAAGTTGGTGAAGAGTTGCTCAATATAATACATGGTATATGGCCTGTCAGGGTGGCGGCTGAGTTGTACCCTTTGCCATGGAGTAAGGTCCTGGTATATTTTGGTGCGTTCATTCTCAATAGAAGCTTCCAGTTCAGTGAGTGTTTTACTCACGTCTACTCCATTTTTAGCAGACAGCTCTTTTAGTTTATTTACCTGTGCAAATAGCTCTTCAATGGGTTGTTCAAAATCCAGAAACTGCATAGAATATTTTTTAAAGGACTACAAAAGTAAAGCTTTGAATTATTTTTAAAGAAGATTTGCAGAATTAAAGATTTTGCATTTATCTTTGCAGCCCCAACTACGAACAGGATCGGTAGTTCAGTTGGTTAGAATGCCGCCCTGTCACGGCGGAGGTCGCGGGTTCGAGTCCCGTCCGGTCCGCAAAAAGCCACGCAAATTGTGTGGCTTTTTTGTTTTTTGCCGTACCGTAGTTTCATCTGTAATGTTTCATGGCAAAATGGTGTTGGATGATACTCAATAATTGTTCGCAAAAAAGCATGAACCTGCAAAGTCTCAGGATGTTAGCACGATAAGGTGTGCCTAAAAAGTCAAAAAAGGTTATCTTTATAGTAGGCATAATTAGGAGGTATGCGATATGTTGAGATGTATTTAATTATTTTTTAATCATTAAAGTCTCAGCATATAGTAATTTTCGATGCAATTCAATAGAAGTACAGTTTATGAAATATACGATTTTACTGGTAGAAGACGAGAAAAAGATAGCCGATACGATACAAGCGGGTTTGAGCGAACATGACTATGAGGCAACTGTAGCATACAATGGGTTAGACGGCAAAAAGCTGTTCCTGGATAATGCCTACGACCTGATCATACTGGATATCAATCTCCCTTTTGTCAATGGCTATGAACTCTGTAAACTGATCAGGGAGCACGACGAGCGCGTGCCAATTATCCTGCTGACTGCTATGAACTTTACCGATAACAAAATAGAGGGTTTTGAGCTTGGGGCTGACGACTATATTACTAAACCGTTCGAATTCAGGGAGTTAGTAGCAAGAATCAAGGCTCTCCTCAGGCGTTCGGACCTGCGGGTAGATGCTGAAGAGGAAAAGATACTCCAGATAGCTGATCTCGAGATGAACCTGGACAACAAAGAAGTAAGGCGCAGCGATAAAAAAATACCACTTACCGCAAAAGAGTTTCAACTTTTGGAGTATTTGCTGAGAAATAAAGAGAAAGTAGTGTCACGTGCGGATATTGCTAAGAATGTCTGGGAGATCGATTTTGATACCCAGACCAATGTAATAGACGTGTATGTAAATTTCCTCAGAAAGAAATTGGATAAGGATTTTGAACCTAAACTGATACATACACAGGTTGGTATGGGGTATATCCTAAAAGTTGATGAGGATTAATGCAAATAAAATACCGCATAACACTGGTATACACTGTGCTGGTAACAATAATATTGTTGTTATTCAGTATAGCTCTGTATGTTTTCTCCTACCAGGATATGGTGGCTCGCTTTAAAGAAAGGCTCTTAAATAAGGCAAACAGCACATTGGAGCTGATAAAGTCCCCTAAGTTTGACTTTGAACTTATTAAAACCTATGAGATCATCAAGGCAATCAACAAATCCTCTCCGAGTTCTTTATATAATAAAAGTATATACATATTTGATTACAAGAATGATAAGGATTTTGTTTACAACGACCCAAAAGCAACACCAATACGTATCAATGACAATATCGTCAATAATGTAACAAATGGGCATCCGTATTATTTTAAAGTTGATAACAGGGATGCTGTTGCAATTGAATATGTAGATGCAACAAGTAATTATATAATTATCACCGCAGCATATGACATAGACAGGGAAAACTGGCTTGGGAAATTGAAGCTTATTTTGTTTATATGCCTGTTTATCAGTGTAATAATTATAATTTTTACTGGATATATATTTTCCTTGAGCCTGATAAAAGCTATTACTGAATTTACACATAAAATAAGACATATCTCTTCTGAGAAATTCTCTTTAAGGTTGGACACCGGAAAAGGCAAAGACGAATTACAAAAACTTGCAATTACCATTAATGATTTGCTTGACAGGTTACAGGCGTCTTTTAACCTGCAGAGAAGGTTTATTGACAATGCTTCTCATGAGTTGTCAACCCCCTTGGCTGCAATAGCCAGCCAGATGGATGTCGCTTTGCAACGCGACAGGTCCAGCGATGATTATAAAAAAGCCATGCTTTCTATTAATGATGATATAAAGAGGCTAAGCTTGCTTGTGCGCAGTTTGTTGGAGATAGCAAAAGTAAGTGGGTCAATGGGAGGAACAGAGCTTACTTCTGTAAGGGTTGATGAATTGTTGATGCGTATTCCGGCAGAACTGAAGAAAGTCAGCCCTATGTATGATGTAAATATTGAATTTGATCAATTGCCAGAGGATGCTTCGGCGCTTATAATATATGGCAACGAACATTTGCTGTATAGCTCGATTAAGAATATTGTGCACAATGCCTGCAAATTCTCTGAAGATAAAAAAGCAAGCATTGTACTTTCATTTACCGGTAAAAGCATAATAATAGCTATACACGATAAAGGACCCGGAATTGACGCTCATGACCTGGAACATATATTTCAACCATTCTATCGTAGCAACAGGCATCAGGGTTATGTAAGTGGTGCCGGCTTAGGATTGCCATTAGCACAAAGGATCATTGGTTTGCATAAGGGGACCATTGAAGTAAAGTCAAAAATAGGGAAAGGGACTACCTTTATTATTACACTGCCTATTGAGGGGGTTGCTGAACCCGACGAGGAAATACCCGCAAGGAATGGTCGGGTATGATATTGTGGACAGTCATTTTTAACTTTTTAACATCTTGTGTGTTATAATAAATGGCACTCTATTTGCTTATTATCCACATATCTATATATTTTTGCAAAACATTTAAAACAATAGGAATGAAAAAGCAATCATTATTACTGATAACAGGAGGCATAATGGCTTTCGCGTCTTGTAACACCGATACTTCAGGCAATGCAGACGAAATGCAGGCAAAAGTAGACTCTATCGTAAACGCTAGGGTAGAGCAGATAAGGATGGATCTGGAAGCCAAAAATAATGAGTATATCATGGAAATGGCTATTGCCAGGGCTGACTCAATAATGGCTGCTATGAGTGGTAAGAAAGTTGTAGCTAAAAAGCCTGTAAAACACAATTCAGTAGGTGAGGAATCTGTTCCTGTTAATGGTAACGGTAACAGTACAAAACCTATGGATACACCTAAAGAAACAGTAGGTAATGGTAAACCTAAAATGGGGAATTCGGATCCAAACACAGTAGGTAATGGTAAACCTAAAATGGGTAATAACAACCCTGATGAGGTAGGTAATGGCAAGCCTAAAATGGGCAAGTAGTTCATCACTTTATTTAAGTTCTAATAAATATATAAGGGCCTGACTGCAGTCAGGCCCTTATATATTTATTATTTTTAGAATTCTATTTTCTTATTTTACACCGATGTATTTGCAAGTGTTGCTTGACAAAGCGTCAGTAATGGTATAATCAACAGTTAATGTGTTGCCATTTAATGTACCTGTTCCAGTAAATGTAGCACCGTTTTGTGTTTCGTTAAATGTGAATGTTGTAGTGTTAGTTACTGTACAAACTGCAGAATAATTTTGATTGTAGACATTTTTGTATGTCATTTTCAAATCGTCTGAGTTTTTGTCAATTGTTATTGAGTATGTGTCAGAACCTACTGTGCAGTTTTCTGTACCTGTATATGTTCCCACAAATTTATCTCTTGTGATGGTTTCACAATTTGTGCCTTCATACCCGGTAGGGCAATTACATGTGCCGGTTACACAAGTACCACCATTCTGGCATACTACGTCTTTACACTCATCTTTTGTACATGCTGTATAAGTCACCATTGTGAAAGCGCCAACAGCTAATAATGCGCTAAATGCGATGTTACGAATTGATTTCATAGAAGTTGTTTTTTTTAATTGAATGACAAATTTAGTGCCAAAAATACGCTCATTATGCTTTGATAACAAGTTTCCTTAAATAAAGTTGATAAACACATGTTGTTTGTTTTCTATTTTTTACAATACCATCTCTTGTGATATTTAATAATGTATAATCAGTTAAATAATAGATAATATAAGGTGTATTGGATGGTAGGTTATACCTTTGCGGCAGATGAAAAGATATATATTGACTTTGTTTGTTTTGTTCACGTGTACCATAGCGGAGGCGAAACAATATCATTATCAATATACCGATGGTTGTAATAAGGCGTATAATCAATATATGTCACTACATCCCGAAGAGGCAAAAGAACTGCTTAGGGAGGAGCTTATATCAGACCCTTATAACCTGATGGCAACCTATATTTCCGATTACGACGATTGTCTTTTATTACTTTATAATGGCGATCCGGTAGATTATACCCAGTTAAAACATCATCAGAATGAACGGTTGAGCCTGATGGAACGGGGAGATGAGCATTCTCCGTGGCATAGGTTATGTAAAGCCGGGATATATATGCACTGGGCTTTCGTTCATTTAAGGTTCAATGAAAAACTGAAAGCAGCCAGCAGCTTTCGCAGGTCATACTTATTGTTAAAAGAAAACAGGAAGCTATTCCCAAAATTTGCTTATAACGATATTTTTTCAGGAATTGAGGAAGCAACTGTTGGTGTTCTTCCTGATAATTTCAAATGGGTAGCTTCTATATTCGGTATGAGGGGAGATGTTAAGTCAGGAGTGAATAAAGTGAAAAGCTTCCTGGACACTCATGCAGAAACAGATCCATTGTATTCAGAAGCGCTTATCTATTACGCCTATCTCAATTATTATCTTTTGTCTGATAAGGAGGAGGCCTGGAAGATCGTCTCTGCTGATGTCTTTAATACAACAGATAACCTGATGTATTGCTTTGTTAAGACAAATATTGCCATTAACTACAGGAAAGCGAACGTTGCAATAAAAATATTACATGAGGCGGAGCAGAGCAGCAACTATAAAAAGTATCCGATTTTCGACTATGAATATGGGTATGCTTTGCTATACAAACAGGATAAAGATGCTGTAAACAGAATGAATAATTTCCTGAAACACTACAGTGGAGGGATATTTGTTAAAGATGCCTGGCAGAAGATGTGCTATGCGTATCACTTGCAGGGAAATACACGTATGGCCAACTATTGCAAGAAAATGATACTTACCCAAGGGACAGAAAACACAGATTCGGATAAACAGGCCCAGCGTTTTGCTGAGCATGATAAATGGCCAGACAGGCTATTGTTAAAGGCCCAGTTGTTTACTGATGGCGGATATTATCATGAAGCGCTTACAGTTTTGAATTCTGTAAGACCTGAAGATATGTCGGACTTACCATTTGAGCTTGAGTATCGTTTCAGGCTTGCCAGGGTGAATGAAGAGTTGGGACATTCTGCTATTGCAATTGAAAGTTACAATAAAACAATAAAATTAGGTAAGGAAAGGCAAGAACAATTTGCTGCAAGGTCGGCTTTACAACTTGGGTTTCTTTATGAAAAGTCAGGGTTAAATGATAAAGCAATTGAGATGTTCAGGCTTGCAATATCAATGAAGGACCATGATTTCAAAAATTCTATAGACCAACAAGCTAAGGCAGGCCTCAACAGATTAGACAGATAGCCACTGTTAGGTTAATATCATTTTTACGTACAATTAATATCGTTTAATCTGTATTTAATTCCATTCAATTGCCCTTCTATTGTACCTTACAGCCATGCTGTACTTGTGTGATTATACAATGTTAATAATTATTTAATTGTTTGTAATTTATTGATTATTAAATAATTCTGTTGTTCCTGTTGTTCCTATTTTAATATTCTCTTCTATCCATTTTAATTGGTGTGGTTTCTTGCTACATACGATTATATATAATTTTAGTATCTGCGAGTTGATTGATTTTTGTTATTAAACAATTCCTAGTACTGTTTCAAATGATCCCACTTTGTTATCAACAACTCAAGCTTGTGAGCGAAAAAATATTTAGGTAAACGTATAAATAGTTATTATGAAAAAAATCAACAAATTAAGATTTCTGAGACTCCCGTCACTATCAATTCTGGTAGTGTTATTGTGTGGGTTTGCAGCAAGTGCCCAATTAAATGGTACTTATACCGTTTACGGAAGCGGTGCCAACTATCCAAACCTGCAAGCAGCGGCAAATGCGCTCAGTGCAGGTGTGTCTGGTCCGGTGGTATTTAAAATAAGACCCGGCACATGGAGTAGCTCATCTACCTCTGACGCCGTTATCGGCAACATATCCGGTGCCAGTGCGACGAACACGATCACTTTTGAAGCAGAGAATGGAAGTGCTGCGACTACGACGATCAGGAACACAAACAGCAGCAGTAGTAGCACGTCTGGTAATTTTATTTTCAGGCTTAATAGTGCAAAATATGTACGCGTAAGAAACCTGACCCTGGACAAAACCCACTCTTCTTATGGTAGGGTGTTTTACTTCCAGGGTTCTGCGCAATATAATATTATTGAGAACTGTGTGCTTAAAGGAAGTACTTCGAGTAGTACAAGTGATTATAAAGCCCGTGTATATGCGAGTTCTATGTCAAGCGGACACCACAACATTATACGGAACAATACGATAGACAGAGGCTCTTATGGTATTTATTGGAGGGGTAGTTATAGCTCGTCTTCTGGCTTATCTGCCGACAATGAGTTTACAGGTAATACACTGAATAATCCAAGGTATGCAGGTATATATGCATACTATACTAAAAATCAAAAGATCAATAACAACACGATCAACACTACATTGAGCAGTTATTTTTATGGTGCTGTTTATTGTCATTATGGTGATGGTGCTTTGGAGATAAAAAATAACAAGGGTAACATTACGGGTAAAACATCTACAACATATAGTTTGTATATCCGTTATTGCGATGGTAATTCCGGTACACACGGTGTTATTTCAGGTAATGATTTTACACTTCAATCCAGTAGTAGTATGTACCCGGTTTATAACTATGGCTGTACATACCTTACTTACGAGAATAATAAAATAACATCAACCTGTACTGGTACCAGTTACAACTATCTGTACCTTTCTTACAGCGGTTCTCACAACCTTATTAAGAATAATACAATATCCGCACAGAACAGACGAACCTTTTATTTCTACGGCGCATACAGCAGTAATTATTCTGTAGTGGAGGGTAATGATATTAAAATTAAGAGTACTGATAATTCCAGTTACTACGGCTATACTTATGCATTAGCATATAGTAACTATGCAAAACTTAAGAATAACACCCTTGACCTGACGTATTCGGGTACTTATTATTGGTATAATCGCTGGACATATTATGCTGATAATTGTGAAATTATTGGTAATGACATAACCGAGACGAAACAAAATAACAGCGGTTATTACATGTACAACTATTTCTCTTACTACTCTGATAACTTACAATTCAAAAACAACAAATTCACCGCATCGGGCGGACCTAACTATTATTGGTATACATATTTCAACTACTATGGCTATGATATGACCATGGAGGGCAATGATATTGATATCAAGCACACCCGCTCAGGTTCGAGTATTCGAAGTGTATACAACTATTTTTATGGTTACGGTACCTCAACCGTAAAAGGGAATAAGATTCGTTCTACGGCACAGAGCGGTTATGCGTATGGTATTTACATCAATTTCCTCAGCGGAGGTGGTGGTGATGTTGAGGATAATGAGATCATTGCAACGTCTTCATATGGTGTATATGGTCTGTATGTTTATTATCCATCAGGCTCAATCAAGAACAATGCTGTATATACAAAAGCGGGTAACTATAACTACACGTTCAGATGTTATTATCCTACCAATGCCAAGATATATAACAATACATTCCATAGCGGCGCTACGTCAAGTACTAACTATCTGACTTATTTCTATATGTATGGGTCTCAGTACAGTGTGGATTTTTATAACAATTCTGTAAGTAAGAGCAGTGGTAATGGTTATGCTATGTATGTATATTGCACAACACCTGCAAACTTCCACAGTGATTACAATAATATTTACTCACCAAGCGGTAGCCTTTTCTACAACCCATATGTAGGGGGCAACTATTCGAGCATTCAGGCGTTGCGTAACGGCACGGGTGATAACATGAACTCGCTGTCATATATGCCGGGCTTTATGAATGTAAATAACGGGGACCTTCGTCCTGATCCAGCTAACCCTAATAGCTGGGCCTTGAATGGCCGCGGTGTTCAGATGACCGGTAATGATAAAGATATTAATGGTAATAACCGTGCTTTGACAACTATCGCAGGTGTGCCTGACCTTGGCGCTTATGAGTTCACGCCGACAGCTACACCGCCTAACTGTACCATGTCGCCGGCTACACCAACAGCAAACGGTACGCAGGTAGTTACCTTCGGCCAGGATACGGTAGCCGTGTTGAACTGGGGTAATGTGGTACCAACCGGTTTTGCAGTAAGGCAGTACACAGGAACCAACCCTCCGGGTATCCTTTCTATCAACCCTACGCAGATGTTCTATTATGCAGACTTTGTGGGCACAGGTACTAACCTGGACTACGAACAGGACCTGTATTTTAAAGACCCCTGGTTAGGCACGATCGCATCAAAAAGTGCGCTGCGCCTTGCTGAGAAGGTAGGTAGCAGCAGTTGGACGGGTTACTCGCCAAGTGTGAGCGGATCTAACGTGGTACGTAACTTTATCCATACGCCGAGCGTGCAGGATGTAGGTGCTTTGTTCACGGGTATTGACGTGAGCGATAATGCGAGTGCAGATGCGATCATCGAGCCTGTACCACCGTTCTGCCCGGGCACCTATACGGTACGCCTGCGTATCAAGAACAATGGTAATAACAAGATCAATGGACTGAAGATAGACTGGCAGAAAGATGGCGGTACCATCACGACGATCAACTATACGACGCCGATCGATATCAACGGCAGCAGCGCCGGTAATGAGGCAACCATCTCACTGGGTTCAGTGACCTTTGGTAAGGCGGGCGTCAATATCAAAGCCTGGACCTACCTGCCTAACGGTAAACAAGATCCTATACCGGGAGATGACACGCTGGACCAGGATTATTTTGCTGCACTGAGCGGTACCTATACTGTCGGTGGTACCACACCGGATTTCCCGACTGTTGTGGACGCAGTAGATGCCTTGAACCAATACGGTACCTGCGGTGATGTGGTATTTGACGTGCGCCCGGGTGTATACACCGGCCAGGTGGTATTGAAGAATGCGGTATCGGCATCGAATACAACAGACCATGTTACCTTCCAGTCCGTGAACGGAGATCCGTCCACTACGCAGGTAAGTTATTCAGCTTCGGGAAGCGGTGATCTTCCTACCGTGACCATGGACGGGGCCTCTAATTTCACGTTCCGTAATATGGGTATCGTAGCAGCGAACAGCAATTACGGCACCGGTGTTGAGTTCCTGAATAAAGCGTCGAATGACAGCTTTGTGGGTTGTCGCATCATCGTAGGTACAGCCACGAGCAGCTACCTGCGTTGCGTATGGAATAGCGGCCAGGCAGAGTGTAACTACAATACTTTTAAAGATTGTAGTATGGAAGGTGGTTATTATAGTGTTTACTGGTACACCACCAGTTCGCCATATAGTAAAGGCCTGACATTGGATAATTGTACGCTTAATCCTTACTACTACGGCTTGTATGCATACTATAGTAATGAAATGACTTTGAGAGATAATACGGTGACAGCCCGCCAGCCGGGCACCTCATATTATGGTTTGTTAGGTTATATGTATAATCCATACAACAATAATAAGACCTCGGAGATATCTGGTAATAAGGTAGTAGGATTCAGGGGATACAGCATGTACCTGTATTATGTAAACGGTACAACCAGCAAGCGCAGTAAGGTGATGAATAACTCAGTGATCACGGCCAGTAACACGACCTGTTACTATCCTATGTTGCTGTACTATCCGTCCAACTGTGATGTGTTGAATAACACACTTGTGAACAACGGGTCTAATTCATCATCATATTATGGAGCCTATTTGTATTTGAGTAGTTACCCGAACAATAAAGTGTTCAATAATGTATTTGCGAACCTGGCAGGCGGTTATGCGGCGAACATTAGTTATAGCTCCGGTTATGGTACAGAGGTTGACTATAATAACCTGTATACAACCAGCAAGAGCCAGTTTATGAGGGGTAACAGTACATCAGGTAGCTTAAAAGCATGGCGTTCAGCTACCGGCAATGACAAACATTCAGTAACATATGATCCTTCTATCACGAGCAATACAAACCCTGCCCCTTTAACCACTAACCCCGGAGTATGGGCACTGAACGGCCATGGTGTACACATCACCGGTAACACGAAGGACATAAATGGTAACACGCGTATTGATAAGCTGGCAGATGGCGTACCTGACATAGGAGCTTATGAGATACTTCCTGAAGTAGCACCACCTGCCGCCACCGCGAACCCTGCAACGGCAGATCCGGGCGATACACAGGTATTTACCTTTGCGGGCAATGAAGTGGGCCGCATCACCTGGGGGCTTACCGCGCCTACGACTCCTGTAATAGTACAGCAGTACAGCGGTGAGAAAGGTAACGGTATTGCTGCTGCGGCGAGCCCTATGGGCAGTATGTACTTCCATACGGATGTAGCTCCTGTGGGCAACGGAACAACCTTTGATTTTGATTTCAACCTGGATTATATGGATATCTGGTTAGGTGACATAGCCGCAGAGCAGAACCTTCGCCTTGCGCACCGCGTAAACGGTTATCCATGGATGGTGTACAGTGGCTCACTGAGTACAGTTGATACCACTACCGATAATATAGACGCATCCAAACTGAACCGTTTCGGATCATACACCGCTCTTGAGAACGGCAGTATCGCTTCGGCCTTTGTACGTGCACAGGGCAGTGTAGTTATCTGTATCGGCAACAGCGTACTGCTGAACGCCGAACCACAGGATGGTGACAACTACAAATGGTACCGTAACAAAACAGCGATCCCCGGTGCCGATGGTCCTAACGCGAAGAGCTACCTGGCCACGCAGCCCGGTGACTACAGCGTAGTGATCACCTTCAGCGGCAAGAGCGTAGAGTCAGTACCTGTAACAGTAACGACGATCGCACCACCGAATGCGCTGATCAACGCGAACGGTCCTCTGACCTATTGTACGGGTAACGGCCTGACGCTGAATGCGGGTAACACTACAGGCGTGACCTACCAGTGGCAGCTGAACGGTAATGACATCCCGGGCGCAACGAACAATACCTACCCTGTAAGCCAGGCTGGTAACTATACAGTAGTGGTAACGAACATCGGTTGTTCAAGTACCTCGACGCAGACCGCAGTAAGTTCCGGTCCACTGACTGTAGACCTGGGTAATGACACGAGCTACTGCGAGGTTAAGAACGTATGGATGAAGCTGGATGCGGGTTATCCGGGTGCCAAATACCTTTGGAACACCGGTGATACGACCCGTACGATAGAAGTTAAGCAAGGCGGAAAGTATACAGTACAGGTAGATGGCGGTCCTAACTGCGTAGGTCAGGATGACATCCAGGTAACGATCGATCCTTTACCTAAAGCGAATGGTATCTCCTTTGTACAGAACGGCAATACGTACCAGTTCTTCCCGAGTGGTCCTGTAGGTGCGGTAGGGTTCCTGTGGTTGTTCAGCGATGGCTCGAGCAGTACCCAGAACAACCCGACCAAGACGATCGACGGAGATCTGTATGTAAGGTTAGTGATGTTCAATGCCTGCGGCAGTGACACGGTACAGTTAGGCTGGCCTCTGAGCGTACAGAACGTAGCGGGAGAAGACCAGCTGAGTATCTATCCTAATCCTGCAAAAGATCAAATTACGGTTAGGTTGCATCAGACAGCGATAGAGACCGTAGAAGTAGTGAACAGTGTAGGAAGTGTTGTATACAGGACATCAGTTAACAGTAACGAGCACCGCATAGACATCAGCGGACTGGCCAATGGTCACTACATGCTGCGTGCAATAACTGCGGATGGTATGATCACTAAACAGTTCGATATACTGAAATAAGTATCCTGTAACAAAACAGGATATCACATCAATACAAAAAGCGCATGCTGAATCTATTTCAGCATGCGCTTTTATTTTTAAAATACATTTTTTGTATATTTTATTTACATAGATATAATCGGCTTTTAATATTGTTTTAAGTTGATTGTGTGTAAGATGGTACCATTGACAAGGGATAATGAGCGAAAATAATATAACTAATTAGTTACCAATTAGTTTATACAATCGATAATTACAACATAAACTATATTATATTATAGTTTATTGTCACCATGTTAATTTTATTTTAATCTTATTATTAGTCTATTTTACTTTTATGTTCATTCTATTTTAACTGCTTGCTCATACAATCTTAAGTAGTCAGATTTATCTTTAAAACAATATCGAAATAAATAATATAAAATTTTGCGCTATTAGTGTAAAGTTGCTATTGTTAATTTTTAAGGTAAACGTCTAAAAATTATTTTATGAAGCAAATCAACAAAATGAAGCTATCGGTGCTATCAGTAATAATACTGCTGTTGGCTACGATATCTGTACAGGCTCAGTTGAACGGTACTTATACCGTTTACGGAAGCGGTGCCAACTATCCAAACCTGCAGGCAGCGGCCAGTGCATTGAGTGCAGGTGTGTCAGGACCGGTGGTGTTTAAGATACGTCCGGGAAACTGGAGTAGTTCCAGTACGTCCAGTGCGATTATCGGTAATATTTCCGGTGCCAGTGCGACGAACACGATCACGTTTGAAGCTGAGAATGGCAGCGCTGCTACAACTACGATAACAAATAGTAATAGTAGCAGCAGTACTTCTTCCAACCACATCTTTTACTTTAACGGTGCAAAATACGTTACAGTACGCAACCTCACATTAACAAGGACACATTCAACATATGCATGTGCCTTACGATATGCCGGAGCGGCTCAATACAATATTGTTGAAAATTGCGTGATGAACGGCGGAGGAACAAGTTCCTCAAGCAGTTGTTATCGTGTTTACGCTACATCAATGTCAAGCGGCCATCATAATATTATAAGGAATAACACCATTGATCGCGGTTACTATGGCATATACTGGCGTGGTAGCTCAAGTTCATCGTCAAGCCTTTCAGCGGATAATGAATTTACAGGCAATACACTGACGAATCAGTATAACTACGGTATCTATACCTACTATACGAAGAATCAAAAGATCAATAATAACACTATCAACTCAACGTTGAGTGGTTCTATCTACGCAATTTATTGTTCTTATGGCGACGAAAATCTGCAGATAAAAAATAATACAGGTAGTCTGACAGGTAACACGTCTACCACAATGCCCATTTATGTTTATTATTGTGACGGGAACTCCTCAACACATGCAGAAGTTTCAGGAAACACATTTACATTAGCTTCCAGCAGTACTATATATCCAGTATATAATTATGGTTGTACATGGCTAACATATGAAAATAACAATATAACGTCAAATTGCACAGGAACGAGTACTAATTACCTGTACCTGTCATATAGCGGCTCGTACAACACTATTAAGAACAATACGATTTCTGCAACTAACCGACGCAGTTTCTATTTCTACGGAGCTTATAGCAGTAACTATTCTGAGGTAACAGGCAATACGATAACTGTTAAAAGTTCTGATAATGCCAGCTATTATGGATACACATATGCACTTGGTTATAGTAATTATGCCAAGTTCAAAAATAACACCTTACATATGACTTATTCAGGTTCGTCATATTGGTATAATCGTTGGGCTTATTATGCTGATAATTGTGAAATGTCCGGTAATGACATAACTGAGGTTAAGCAGAACAACAGCGGTTATTACATGTACAATTACATATCATATTATTCAGATGATCTGTTGTTCAAGAATAATAAATTAACTGCATCGGGCGGACCTAACTATTATTGGTATACCTATTTTAACTACTATGGTTATGATATGACCATGGAGGGCAATGATATAGATATCAAACACACACGTTCCGGTTCTACTATCTATAGTGTTTATAACTACTTCTATGGTTACGGTACCTCAACCGTAAAAGGGAATAAGATACGTTCAACAGCACAGAGCGGGTATGCATACGGTTTATATATCAACTTCTTGAGTGGTGGAAACGGAGATATTGAGAATAACGAGATCGTAGCAACAACCTCATATTATGCCTATGGCCTTTATGCATACTACCCTGTAGGCTCCATCAAAAATAATGCTATATATACAAAAGCCAGTAGCTACAACTACACTTTCATGTGTTATTACCCTACCAATGCCAAAATATACAATAATACATTCCACAGTGGCGCTACATCAAGTACTAACTATGGCGTGTATTGTTATATGTATGGTACCCAGTACAGTGTAGATTTTTACAATAACTCTGTGAGTAAGAGCAGTGGTAATGGTTATGCTATGTACATCTATGCAACCAATCCTGGTAACTTCCACAGTGATTATAATAATATATATCAACCAAGCGGTAGCCTTTTCTACAATCCATATGTAGGCGCTAATTACTCAAGCATACAGGCATTGCGTAACGGCACAGGCGATAACATGAATTCGCTGTCATATATGCCGGGCTTTATGAATGTAAATAACGGTGACCTTCGTCCCGATCCTGCTAATCCTAATTCCTGGGCCTTGAATGGCCGCGGTGTGCAGATGACCGGTAATGATAAAGATATTAATGGTAATAACCGTGCATTGACAACTATCGCAGGTGTGCCTGACTTGGGCGCTTATGAGTTCACGCCAACAGCTACGCCACCTAACTGTACCATGTCGCCGGCTACACCAACAGCAAACGGTACGCAGGTAGTTACCTTCGGCCAGGATACGGTAGCCGTGTTGAACTGGGGTAATGTGGTACCAACCGGTTTTGCAGTAAGGCAGTACACAGGAACCAACCCTCCGGGTATCCTTTCTATCAACCCTACGCAGATGTTCTATTATGCAGACTTTGTGGGCACAGGTACTAACCTGGACTACGAACAGGACCTGTATTTTAAAGACCCCTGGTTAGGCACGATCGCATCAAAAAGTGCGCTGCGCCTTGCTGAGAAGGTAGGTAGCAGCAGTTGGACGGGTTACTCGCCAAGTGTGAGCGGATCTAACGTGGTACGTAACTTTATCCATACGCCGAGCGTGCAGGATGTAGGTGCTTTGTTCACGGGTATTGACGTGAGCGATAATGCGAGTGCAGATGCGATCATCGAGCCTGTACCACCGTTCTGCCCGGGCACCTATACGGTACGCCTGCGTATCAAGAACAATGGTAATAACAAGATCAATAATGTAAAGATAGACTGGCAGAAAGATGGCGGTGCTATCTCTACGATCAACTATACGACGCCGATCGATATCAACGGCAGCAGCGCCGGTAATGAGGCAACCATCTCACTGGGTTCAGTGACCTTTGGTAAGGCGGGCGTCAATATCAAAGCCTGGACCTACCTGCCTAACGGTAAACAAGATCCTATACCGGGAGATGACACGCTGGACCAGGATTATTTTGCTGCGCTGAGCGGCACTTATACGGTAGGCGGTACTACACCTGACTTCCCAACGGTGCTGGCAGCAGCCGGAGCATTGAACCAATACGGTACCTGCGGTGATGTGGTATTTGACGTGCGCCCGGGTGTATACACCGGCCAGGTGGTATTGAAGAATGCGGTATCGGCATCGAATACAACAGACCATGTTACCTTCCAGTCCGTGAACGGAGATCCGTCCACTACGCAGGTAAGTTATTCAGCTTCGGGAAGCGGTGATCTTCCTACCGTGACCATGGACGGGGCCTCTAATTTCACGTTCCGTAATATGGGTATCGTAGCAGCGAACAGCAATTACGGCACCGGTGTTGAGTTCCTGAATAAAGCGTCGAATGACAGCTTTGTGGGTTGCCGCATCATCGTAGGTACAGCCACGAGCAGTTACCTGCGTTGCGTATGGAACAGCGGCCAGGCAGAGTGTAACTTTAATACCTTCAAGGATTGTAGCCTGGAAGGTGGTTACTATAGCTTATATTGGTATACTACCAGTGCCCCTTACAGTAAGGGCCTGACGATAGACAACTGTACGATGAACCCGTACTATTATGGTACCTATATCTACTACAGTAATGAGCTGACCGCACGTAACAATACGATCACCGCACGCCAGCCGGGTACTTCCTACTATGGCCTGATGGCTTATATGTATAATTCGTACAACTCGGGTAAGACCTCGGAGATCTATGGCAACAAGGTTGTTGGGTTCAGGGGTTACAGTATGTACCTGTACTATGTTGACGGTACGACGAGCAAGCGCAGTAAGGTGATGAATAACTCAGTGATCACGGCCAGTAACACGACCTGTTACTATCCTATGTTGCTGTACTATCCGTCCAACTGTGATGTGTTAAATAACACACTTGTGAACAACGGTACTTCGTCAACATCTTATTACGGAGCTTATTTGTATTTGAGTAGTTACCCGAACAATAAAGTGTTCAATAACGTTTTTGCAAACCTTTCCGGCGGTTATGCTGCAGGTATAAGTTACAGCTCCGGTTATGGTACAGAGGTTGACTATAATAACCTGTATTCAAGTAGTAAGAGTCAGTTCATGACTGGTAACAGCACATCAGGTAGTCTTTCAGCATGGCGTTCAGCTACCGGTAATGACAAACATTCTGTAACATATGATCCTTCTATCACGAGCAATACGAACCCTGCTCCTTTAACGACCAATCCCGGTGTATGGGCGCTGAACGGTCACGGTGTACACATCACCGGTAACAATAAGGATATCAATGGAAATCCCCGTATAGAGAAACGCGTAGATGGTGCTCCGGATCTGGGAGCTTATGAGATACTTCCTGAAGTAGCACCACCTGCCGCCACCGCGAACCCTGCAACGGCAGATCCGGGCGATACACAGGTATTTACCTTTGCGGGCAATGAAGTGGGCCGCATCACCTGGGGGCTTACTGCGCCTACGACTCCTGTAATAGTACAGCAGTACAGCGGTGAAAAAGGTAACGGTATTGCTGCTGCGGCGAGCCCTATGGGCAGTATGTACTTCCATACTGATGTAGCTCCTGTGGGCAACGGAACAACCTTTGATTTTGATTTCAACCTGGATTATATGGATATCTGGTTAGGTGACATAGCCGCAGAGCAGAACCTTCGCCTTGCGCACCGCGTAAACGGTTATCCATGGATGGTGTACAGTGGCTCACTGAGTACAGTTGATACCACTACCGATAATATAGACGCATCCAAACTGAACCGTTTCGGATCATACACCGCTCTTGAGAACGGCAGTATCGCTTCGGCCTTTGTACGTGCACAGGGTAGTGTGGTTATCTGTATCGGCAACAGCGTACTGCTGAACGCCGAACCACAGGATGGCGACAACTACAAATGGTACCGCAACAAAACAGCGATCCCCGGTGCAGACGGCCCTAACGCGAAGAGCTACCTGGCCACGCAGCCCGGCGACTACAGCGTAGTGATCACCTTCAGCGGTAAGAGCGTAGAGTCAGTACCTGTAACAGTAACGACGATCGCACCACCGAATGCACTGATCAACGCGAACGGTCCGCTGACCTATTGTACCGGTAACGGCCTGACGCTGAATGCGGGTAACACTACAGGGGTGACCTACCAGTGGCAGCTGAACGGTAATGACATTCCGGGTGCAACGAACAACACTTACCCTGTAAGCCAGGCAGGTAACTATACAGTAGTGGTAACGAACATCGGTTGTTCAAGCACCTCTACCCAGACCTCTGTAAGTTCGGGTCCTTTGACGGTAGACTTGGGTAATGACACGAGCTACTGCGAGGTTAAGAACGTATGGATGAAACTGGATGCAGGTTACCCCGGCGCGAAATACCTTTGGAATACCGGTGACACCACCCGTACGATAGAAGTTAAGCAGGGCGGAAAGTATACAGTACAGGTAGATGGCGGTCCTAACTGCGTAGGCCAGGATGACATCCAGGTAACGATCGATCCTTTACCGAAAGCGAATGGTATCTCCTTTGTACAGAACGGCAATACGTACCAGTTCTTCCCGAGTGGTCCTGTAGGCGCGGTAGGGTTCCTGTGGTTATTCAGTGATGGTTCCAGCAGTACCCAGAACAACCCGACCAAGACGATCGACGGAGATCTGTACGTAAGGTTAGTAATGTTCAATGCCTGCGGCAGTGACACGGTACAGTTGGGCTGGCCGCTGAGCGTACAGAACGTAGCGGGAGAAGACCAGTTGAGTATCTATCCTAATCCTGCGAGGGATCACATAACAGTGAGACTTCAGCAGACGGCGATAGAGACCGTAGAGGTAGTGAACAGTGTAGGAAGTGTCGTATACAGGACCCAGGTTAACAGTAATGAGCATCGCATAGACATCAGCGGACTGTCCAATGGCCACTACATGCTGCGCGCAGTAACGGCAGATGGTATGATTACTAAACAGTTCGATATACTGAAGTAAGTATCCTGTAACAAAACAGGATATCACATCAATACAAAAAGCGCATGCTGAATCTATTTCAGCATGCGTTTCTACTTTATGTAGAGATAGGATTTGGAATGTTTTTCATTTTATTTTAATCTTATAATTATCATATTTTTATTCTCAATTAATGCTTAACGCTATTTGGCTAATTCTTTTCTCGACTATATGCCGCAATTAATTAATTATCAGTTATATAGATGCTAAGATACTTTGAGCATATACAGGGCCTTATCACTTGTAATATTTCTCTAATTGTTTTTGCTCTTTAATCTAAATTTAATTTATAATTCATTTTATTTTAATTCAATGTTCATTTCATTTTAATTGAATGCTCATTCTATTTTAAGAAGACCAATTTATCTTTAAAACAATATCGAAATAAATAATATAAACTTTTGCACTATTAGTGTGAAGTTGCTATTGTTAATTTTAAGGTAAACGTCTAAAAATTATTTTATGAAGCAAATCAACAAAATGAAGGTATCGGTGCTATCGGCAGTATTTTTGCTGGTAGCGGCTGTATCGGTTAATGCCCAGTTGAATGGGGTATATACTGTTTATGGCTCGGGTGCCAACTATGCCGACCTGCAGGCTGCAGCCAATGCGCTGAGTGCGGGTGTGTCCGGCCCGGTAGTATTTAAGATACGCCCCGGTAACTGGAGTAGTTCCAGTACGTCCAGTGCGATTATCGGTAACATCTCCGGTGCCAGTGCCACGAACACCATCACATTCGAGGCTGAGAATGGCAGCGCAGCTACAACTACTATAACAAATAGTAATAGTAGCAGCAGTACTTCTTCCAACCACATCTTTTACTTTAATGGTGGTAAGTACGTAAGAGTGAGAAATCTTACACTAAACAAGTCGCATTCAACATATGGTGTGTGTGTTCGTTTTGCAGGAGATGCTGATTACAATATTGTTGAAAATTGTATTTTGACAGGAAGTTCTTCGACGACAACCAGTACAGATAAGAGTCGTGTGTATGGTACTTCATTAGCCAGTGCAAACAATAACATCATCAGGAATAATACCATCAATTATGGATCTTACGGTATCTATTGGCAGGGTAATGGTAGTTCTTCATCATCTCAGAGTCCTTACAATGAGTTTACGGGAAATACAATGAATAACCAATATGCCTATGGTATACGTATATACTATACAAAGTATTCAGTTGTAGATAATAATTCAATCAATTCTAACATGTCTGGATCTTTCTACGGTGTATATGCTTATTACAGCGATTATGTAAAGATCAGGAACAACAGCGGTAGCATAATAAACAAAAGCAGTACTGCTATGCCGATGTATGTTTATTATTGCGATGGTAGTTCTTCTGATAGGTGCCAGGTGACCGGTAATAACTTCACAGTGAGTACGTCGAGCTCAGTATATCCAGCTTATAACTACTATTCTTATTACCTGGATTATAAGAACAATACGATCAACGCTACCTCAACCGGTACATCAGGTTATGTATATAACTATATGGGTTATGGTTGTAGCTATGGCGATATCAGCAATAACTCCATAACTACCCTGAACAAGTACTATATGTATTTCTATGGTTTGTATAGTGCTTCATATGCGGATATGAATAATAACGCTATCAAGATGACCCAATCTGCCAATAATAGTGCATATTGTTACTTATATGGCCTTATGTATAGCGCATCATACTGTAATTCTAATAATAACACAATGGAGATCGACCACTTGGGAACAGGTTATATGTATAATCGTGGTTCGGTTTATAGCAGTAGTTATAGTAAGGCTGACGGTAACAATATTAAAGTGAGCTCAAGAGCCTCTTCGTACATGTATAATTATGGCCCTGTTTACAGTTCTTCTTACGCTGAGTTTACAAACAATACAGTGGAATATAACTGTAAGAACGCCAGTTACATGAATAACTATTTATTATATAGTTCATCCTATTCTAAACTGAACGGCAATACTATTTCTATCAACAAGACCGGGGGTACTTATTATATCTATAACTATCATAACTATAGTTCTACCGGTGGTGAAATGAAAAACAATGTCATTAATTCATACAACACTACCAGTTACTATACTTACAACTACTTCCTGTACAGTTCTACCAATGGTGTATTTGATGGTAATACCGTTAATACTACCAATACCAGTACATCTTCTTCAGCCTCTATTTACAACTACTGCTACTACAGTAGTAACTTTAGTTTCAACGGCAATAAGATTCATAACAATAACAAAGCCGGTACTATGTATGGCTGTTATATGTACAACAATGGTTATACCGGAGGTGTTATCGCCAATAACGAGATCAGCTGTATCAGTAGCTCGGCCAGTGTCTATGGTATGATGGTCTATTACCAGACCAATGTAAAGGTGTATAACAATGCTGTGTACACAAAAACAGCAGGCTCCTGCTATGGTCCTTTATACTGGGCTTACAGCACCAATGTTGATGTGTACAATAATACGTTCCACAGCGATGCGACCGGTGGTACCAACTATGGTGCATATATCTACCAGACCGCATCCAACTACACAGGTACCTTCTATAACAACGTAATATCCAAGACCAGTGCCAACGGTTACGGCATCTATATGTATACGGATGCTTATATCTCCGGCATGGACTACAATAATATATACAAGCCGGGAGCATCGGGGCTGATCTACCGTGTAACGCCTTCTGCTACCTACAATACGATCCAGGACTGGCGTAATGCGAGTGGTAAGGATATGAACTCATTGTCCTACCTGCCTGGTTATATGAACACGGCAACCGGTGATCTTCGTCCTGATCCTGCCAATCCGTCCAGCTGGGCGTTAAATGGCCGTGGTGTTCAGATGACGGGTAATGACAAGGACCTGAACGGTAACCCCCGTGCTTTGACAACTATCGCAGGTGTACCTGACCTTGGTGCTTACGAGTTCACGCCTACAGCTACACCGCCTAACTGTACGCTGATACCTGCTACCCCAACAGCAAACAGCACTCAGGTGGTAACGTTTGGCCAGGATACAGTAGCGGTACTGAAATGGGGCAATACTGTACCTACCGGTTTTGCGGTAAGACAATACACAGGAACCAACCCTCCGGGTATTACTTCTATTAACCCTACCCAGATGTTCTACTATGCAGACTTTGTGGGCACGGGTACGAGCCTGGATTATGAGCAGGACCTGTATTATAAAGATCCCTGGTTGGGTACGATCGCATCAAAAAGCGCATTGCGTCTTGCAGAGAAAGTTGGTAGTAATGGCTGGACGGGTTATTCACCTAGTGTAAGTAACTCCAACGTGGTGCGTAACTTTATCCATACACCAAGCGTGCAGGATGTGGGTGCTTTGTTCACGGGTATTGACGTGAGCGATAATGCGAGTGCAGATGCGATCATCGACCCTGTACCACCGTTCTGCCCGGGCACCTATACGGTACGCCTGCGTGTCAAGAACAATGGTAACAACAAGATCAATAATGTAAAGATAGACTGGCAGAAAGATGGCGGTGCTATCTCTACGATCAACTATACGACGCCGATCGATATCAACGGCAGCAGCGCCGGTAACGAGGCGATCATCACCCTTGGCCCTGTGACCTTTGGTAAGGCGGGCGTCAATATCAAAGCCTGGACCTACCTTCCTAACGGCGTTCAGGATCCTATACCGGGAGATGATACGCTGGACCAGGATTATTTTGCAGCGCTGAGCGGCACTTATACGGTAGGCGGTACCACGCCGGATTTCCCGACGGTTGTGGCTGCGGTAGGCGCGCTGAATCAATATGGTACCTGCGGTGATGTGATATTTGATGTACGCCCGGGTGTTTATACCGGCCAGGTGGTATTAAAGAATGCGGTATCCGCATCGAATACAACTGACCATGTGACCTTCCAGTCCGTGAACGGAGATCCGTCCACTACGCAGGTAAGTTATTCGGCAGCTGGAACTGGTGATCTTCCTACCGTGACCATGGACGGGGCCTCTAATTTCACGTTCCGTAATATGGGTATCGTAGCAGCGAACAGCAATTACGGCACCGGTGTTGAGTTCCTGAACAAAGCGTCGAATGACAGTTTTGTGGGTTGCCGCATCATTGTAGGTACAGCCACGAGCAGCTACCTGCGTTGCGTATGGAACAGCGGCCAGGCAAATTGTAACTATAATACTTTCAAGGATTGTAGCCTGGAAGGCGGTTACTATGGTATCTACTGGTACACGACCAGCTCACCATACAGTAAAGGTTTGACCATTGACGGTTGTACAATGAACCCTTACTACTATGGTACCTACATTTACTATAGTAATGAGCTGACCGCACGTAACAATACCATTACCGCACGCCAGCCGGGTACTTCCTACTATGGCCTGATGGCGTACATGTATAATCCGAATAACTCGGGTAAGACCTCGGAGATCTATGGCAACAAGATCGTAGGTTTCTACGGTTACAGTATGTACCTGTACTATGTTGACGGTACGACGAGCAAGCGCAGTAAGGTGATGAACAATGCAGTACTGACAGCCAGTAACACGACCTGTTACTATCCTATGTTGCTGTACTATCCATCCAACTGCGATGTGTATAATAACACGTTAATTAATAACGGAAATTCTTCAACCTCATATTACGGTGCTTATATCTACCTGAGTACTTATCCGAATAACAAGATCTATAACAACGTGTTTGCTAACCGTGCAGGTGGTTACGCCGCATCAATTACATATAGCTCCGGTTACGGCACAGAGGTTGACTATAATAACCTGTATTCAAGCAGTAAGAGTCAATTGATGACAGGTGCCAGTACTTCAACCAGCTTGTCGGCATGGCGTTCAGCTACAGGCAATGACAAGCACTCAGTATCCTACGATCCACCGTTTACGAGCAATACGAACCCTGCTCCTTTAACGACCAATCCGGGAGTATGGGCATTGAACGGTCATGGTGTACATATCACCGGAAACAACAAGGACATCAATGGTAACCCCCGTATAGAAAACCGTGTGGACGGTGTACCTGACATAGGAGCTTATGAGATACTACCTGAAGTAGCGCCACCGGCCGCCACCGCGAACCCTGCAACGGCAGATCCGGGCGATACACAGGTGTTTACCTTTGCGGGCAATGAAGTGGGCCGCATCACCTGGGGCCTTACCGCACCTACGACTCCTGTAATAGTACAGCAGTACAGCGGTGAGAAAGGCAACGGTATTGCTGCTGCCGCGAGCCCTATGGGCAGCATGTACTTCCATACGGATGTAGCACCAGTAGGTAACGGCACGACCTTTGATTTTGATTTCAACCTGGATTACATGGATATCTGGCTGGGAGACATAGCTGCAGAGCAGAACCTGCGCCTTGCGCACCGCGTAAACGGTTATCCATGGATGGTGTACAGCGGCTCACTGAGTAGCGCAGATACGACCACCGATAATATAGACGCATCCAAACTGAACCGTTTCGGATCTTATACGGCTCTTGAGAACGGCAGTATCGCCTCGGCTTTTGTACGTGCACAGGGCAGTGTAGTTATCTGTATCGGCAACAGCGTACTGCTGAACGCCGAACCACAGGATGGGGACAACTACAAATGGTACCGTAACAAAACAGCGATCCCCGGTGCCGATGGTCCTAACGCGAAGAGCTACCTGGCCACGCAGCCCGGTGACTACAGCGTAGTGATCACCTTCAGCGGCAAGAGCGTAGAGTCAGTACCTGTAACAGTAACAACGATCGCACCACCGAATGCGCTGATCAACGCGAACGGTCCTCTGACCTATTGTACGGGTAACGGCCTGACGCTGAATGCGGGTAACACTACAGGCGTGACCTACCAGTGGCAGCTGAACGGTAATGACATCCCGGGCGCAACGAACAATACCTACCCTGTAAGCCAGGCTGGTAACTATACAGTAGTGGTAACGAACATCGGTTGTTCAAGCACCTCGACGCAGACCGCAGTAAGTTCCGGTCCACTGACTGTAGACCTGGGTAATGACACGAGCTACTGCGAGGTTAAGAACGTATGGATGAAGCTGGATGCGGGTTATCCGGGTGCCAAATACCTTTGGAACACCGGTGATACGACCCGTACGATAGAAGTTAAGCAGGGCGGAAAGTATACAGTACAGGTAGATGGCGGTCCTAACTGCGTAGGTCAGGATGACATCCAGGTAACGATCGATCCTTTACCTAAAGCGAATGGTATCTCCTTTGTACAGAACGGCAATACGTACCAGTTCTTCCCGAGTGGTCCTGTAGGTGCGGTAGGGTTCCTGTGGTTGTTCAGCGATGGCTCGAGCAGTACCCAGAACAACCCGACCAAGACGATCGACGGAGATCTGTATGTAAGGTTAGTGATGTTCAATGCCTGCGGCAGTGACACGGTACAGTTAGGCTGGCCTCTGAGCGTACAGAGCGTAGCGGGAGAAGACCAGCTGAGTATCTATCCTAACCCTGCGAGGGATCACATAACAGTGAGACTTCAGCAGACAGCGATAGAGACCGTAGAGGTAGTGAACAGTGTAGGAAGTGTCGTATACAGGACTTCAGTAAACAGTAACGAGCACCGCATAGACATCAGCGGACTGGCCAATGGTCACTACATGCTGCGTGCAATAACTGCGGATGGTATGATCACTAAACAGTTCGATATACTGAAATAAGTAGAGATCATAATAACTACAATAAAGCAAAAGGGCGACTAGTAATGGTCGCCCTTTTGTTTTGTATTACACAGAACATTATTGTCAAAATAACTACCTGCCAGAAGCAATGTTCTTAAACCCCAAATAATACATGTATATTATAGTTAAAGTGTATTGCGCTGTTATAAAATATATCACAATATATGCGCCGGACGAACATTAAAAAATACAATAAAATCTTAATAATATTTTTGCTTTTAATTTCATTTTAATTTAAGTTTAATTTTATTTTCATCTCTGATGTGCTTTTAAAAGAAACATCGTACGCATTAGGGATAAAAGTAAAATAACAATTCGTGATAAAAATTTTTACGAATTGAAATAATAGGTAAACGTCTAAAAAAATGAACAAAATGAAGCAACTTAACAAAAAGCTAACTCGGTTGGTAATGTTGGTGTCGATGGTTTTGATAGGCCAGGCATCATTATTTGCTCAACTGAATGGTACCTACACCGTTTATGGTTCAGGTGCCAACTACTCAACATTGCAGGCAGCTGCAAGTGCATTGAGTGCAGGTGTGTCTGGTCCGGTTACGTTCAAGATACGTTCCGGTACATGGACAGATGCTAACACTGTTATTGCCACTATTGGCAACATTGCCGGTGCCAGCGCAACGAACACGATCACGTTCGAAGCTGAGAATGGTAATGCCGCAACTACCGTACTGGTGAACAGTAGTACAAGCAGTACTACGACATTGAACAACATCTTCTATCTAGATGGAGCAAAGTACATCAGGGTAAGAAACCTAACATTAAATAAATCACATGCTACATATGGTACTTGTGTACGTTTTAATGGTGATGCTGATTATAATATCGTAGAGAATTGTATACTAACAGGAACGGTAAATACGTCTACCTCAAACACAATGTCACGTGTATTCGGTACTGGTATTGGTGCCGCCAACGATAATATTATCAGGAATAACACGATCAATGGCGGTTCGTATGGTGTGTACTGGTATGGTAGTTCAACATCCTCAAGAAGCACGAACAATGAGTTCTCGGGGAACACGCTAATCAGCCCGTATGCATATGGTTTCTATACCTATTATACAACGAATAACAAGATATTAAATAATACTATTACACGTACAGGAGCCGGAACTTTTTATGGTTTTTATATGTACTACGGTAATGGTGGTTATAAAATAGAAGGCAATAGTTACACAGGTACATCAATTACGGGTGCCAACTATCCTATCTATATGTACTATTGCGATGGTGATATCAGCAACCGCGGTAGTATAAGTAATAATACCATCAATGTAACCAGTACAACTACCTTGTATGGTGCAACAATGTATTATGGCAACTACTATAGTTTTGCAAATAATAATATGACGTTGAGTAATACAACGACACTTTACCCAATATACAATTACAACTACAATAGTAGTACTGCATTTACTTACGGTAAACAATGTTATATCAATAACAACGTAATTAACGCAACATCAACAACTACAGTATATATATACGGACACTATTACTATCAGCAGGATTGCCAGTTCAATAACAACAATATCACGATAAATAGTGGAGCGGGTACGCAGTATATTTATGCTGGATACTACTACCAGTATGGCCTTCAAATGAATGGGAATACTATCAATATGATTGGTACTACAGGCACAAAATATCTGTATGCAGGCTACTACTACGGTGAAAATGGATTTGAATTCAATAATAATGTTGTCAACGTATCGACGACTACAGGTACTTCTTACGTTTATGTAGGCTATTATACATATTACAACCAACAACCAGTACACTACAATAATAACAGTATAACAATGACCGCCACTTCTACTGCGGCATTGTACAACTATTTTGGATACTATAACTATAACAGTTTAGCTACAGGTAACGAAATAAAAGGTAACCAGGTGAATATGACAACCACCGGTACTGCTGCCTATAACTACATGGGTTATTATTTTAATGGACTCGATCTGTCGGATAACACAGTTTACGTAAAATCTGCGAGTGCTGCATATGGTATCTACTCATATGGTAACTCCAGCGGTACGAACCCATGGACAGTAAAGAACAATAAGGTTACGGCTATTGGTGGCGCAAGTACAGTTTATGGTTTTTACAATTATTATGCATCTAATGCGACGATTGCAAATAACGTAATTTATGCAAGTGGTAGCAGCACTTGTTATGGGTATATTGGTGGTTACAATAGTGGTGGTGGTAATTTCTATAACAACACTGTGCATACTGAAGGTACAAGTACCCACTATACATTCTATTGTTACGAGTCCAGTGGAAGTCAGTTTGCTACGGTACGTAATAACGTTTTTTCTCGCAGTAGTACCGGTTCAGGTTATTTGCAGTACGGTTATCAACCGCAGTTTTATGACATGGACTATAACAACTACTGGGCTAATGGAGGTACGATGTTGTATTGGGGTGGTCTAGGTACTACATACACTACTGTCACTTCTATGCGTACAGGCATGAACCAGAATATGAACTCCCTGTCATACAACCCCGGGTTTTACAGCACGAGTACTTCAGCTCCTGATCTCAGGCCAAATCCAGCCAATGCCAACAGTTGGTCACTGAACGGACGTGGTGTACAACTTTCAGGTAACGACAAGGATATCAATGGTAACGCACGTGCATTGACAACAGTAGCAGGTGTTCCGGATTTAGGAGCTTACGAATTCACGCCAACTGCTACACCTCCTAACTGTACTATGGCACCTGCTGCACCTGTGGCAAATGGAACACAAGTGGTAACATTCGGAGAAGATACCGTAGCTGTGCTCAAATGGGGCAATACCGTACCCACAGGTTTTTCTGTAAAACAGTATACGGGTACAAATCCCCCCGGCATTACATCAATCAATCCAACCCAGATGTTCTATTACGCCGATTTCCAGGGTACAGGGTCTAATTCAGGTTGCGAGCAGAGTTTATATTTTAAAGACCCATGGCTTGGTACTATTGCCTCTAAATCAGCTTTGCGTCTTGCAGAGAAAGTGGGTAGTAACAGTTGGGTTGGATATGCTCCCAGCACCAGTTCATCTAACGTAGTACGCAACTTTATACTTACACCAACAGTGCAGACAGTCAGTGCTCTTTTCACTGGTATTGACGTAAGTGATAACGCGAGCGCTGACGCGATCATCGACCCTGTACCACCGTTCTGCCCGGGTACCTATACGGTACGTCTGCGTATCAAGAACAACGGTAACAATAAGATCAATAATGTGAAGATCGACTGGCAGATCAATGGAGGAGCAATTACCACCATTAATTACACTACACCGATCGACATCAATGGCAGCAGTGCCGGCAATACAGCAATTATTACACTGGCTCCGATCGCATTCGGTAATTCTGCAGTCAATATCAAAGCGTGGACCTACCTTCCTAATGGAGTTCAGGATCCAATACCTGGCGATGATACATTGAACCAGGATTACTTCGCAGCGCTGAGCGGCACTTATACAGTAGGCGGTACCACACCGGATTTCCCGAATGTAGTAGCTGCTGCAAATGCTTTGAACCAATACGGTACTTGTGGTGATGTAATATTCAATGTTCGTCCTGGTATATATACCGGCCAGGTTGTATTGAAAAATGCAGTATCTGCATCTAATACAACTGATCATGTAACCTTCCAGTCAACAAATAGTGACCCAACTACTACTCAAATAAGTTATTCGGCAACCGGTAGTGGTGACATGCCGACCTTATTTATGAATGGTGCATCAAACTTCACCATTCGAAATTTGGGCATAGTAGCAGCCGGTGGTAGTTATGGTACTGGTATTGAGTTCCAAAACAAGGCGTCTTACGATAGTATTCTGGGTTGCCGTGTCATAGTGAGCACGACTGCGAGCAGTAACTTTCGTTGCGTATGGAACAGCGGCCAGTCAGATTGTAATTACAACACGTTCAAAGATTGTAGTCTTGAAGGTGGATACTATGGTATCTACTGGTACACTACCAGCGCACCTTACAGTAAAGGTTTGACAGTTGACAACTGTACGATGAACCCGTACTATTATGGTACCTATATTTACTACAGTAATGAGCTGACAGCACGTAACAATACGATAATTGCACGTCAACCGGGAACTTCTTACTATGGTTTGATGGCTTATATGTATAACCCGAATAATCCTAATAAGACCTCGGATATCTATGGTAACAAAGTGATTGGTTTCTACGGGTATAGTATGTATTTGTACTATGTTGACGGTACTACGAGCAAACGCAGTAGGGTGATGAACAACGCGGTAATTACTGCTGATAACACTACGTGTTACTATCCTATGTTGCTGTACTATCCATCCAATTGTGATATATACAACAATACACTGATCAACAACGGTGGAAGTTCAACATCGTATTATGGTGCTTATATCTACCTGAGTACTTACCCGAATAACAAGATATATAACAACGTGTTTGCCAACCGTGCAGGTGGTTATGCTGCCAGTGTGACATTTAGTTCAGGTTATGGTACTGAAATGGATTATAATGACCTTTACTCCAGCAGTACAACCCAGATGATGACCGGTAACAGTACCGCTGCTGATCTGGCAGCATGGCGCACAGGTTCTGGTCTTGATGCACACTCTGTGTCTTACGACCCTCCGTTTATCAGCAGCACAAACCCTGCTCCTTTGACCACCAATCCCGGTGTATGGGCGCTGAATGGTCACGGTGTACACATCACCGGTAACAATAAGGATATAAATGGAAATCCTCGTATTGAGAAACGCGTGGATGGTGCACCAGATCTGGGTGCTTACGAAATAATACCAGAGGTAGCTCCTCCTGCTGCAACTGCAAATCCTGCTACAGCTGATCCGGGTGATACACAGGTATTCACTTTTGCAGGTAATGAAGTAGGACGTATCACCTGGGGCCTTACAGCTCCGTCTACTGCTGTAACTGTACGCCAGTACAGCGGTGAGAAAGGTAACGGTATTGCTGCTGCGGCGAGCCCTATGGGCAGTATGTACTTCCATACGGATGTAGCGCCTGTGGGCAACGGAACAACCTTTGATTTTGATTTCAACCTGGATTATATGGATATCTGGTTAGGTGACATATCAGCAGAGAACAACCTGCGCCTTGCGCACCGCGTAAACGGTTATCCATGGATGGTATACAGTGGCTCACTGAGTACAGTTGATACCACTACCGATAATATAGATGCGTCCAAACTGAACCGTTTCGGATCTTATACGGCTCTTGAGAACGGCAGTATCGCTTCGGCCTTCGTACGTGCGCAGGGTAGTGTGGTTATCTGTATTGGCAACAGTGTAGTATTGAACGCCGAACCACAAGATGGTGATTATTACAAATGGTATCGTAATAAAGTAGCAATAAGTGGCGCTGAAGGCCCTAATGCTAAAACTTATCTGGCTACCCAGCCAGGAGACTACAGCGTGGTAATCACCTTCAGTGGTAAGAGCGTAGAATCAGTACCACTTACGGTAACGACAATCGCGCCACCGAATGCGCTGATCAACGCGAATGGTCCTCTGACCTATTGTACGGGTAACGGCCTGACGCTGAATGCGGGTAACACTACAGGCGTGACCTACCAGTGGCAGTTGAACGGCAATAACATCCCTGGTGCAACGAACAATACCTTCCCTGTAAGCCAAGCAGGTAACTATACTGTAGTTGTAACGAACATCGGCTGTTCCAGCACTTCAACACAGACAACCGTTAGCTCCGGACCGATAGTAGTAGACCTGGGAAGGGATACCAGCTATTGTGAGATCAAGAATGTATGGATGAAGCTGGATGCAGGTTACCCCGGCGCGAAATACTTGTGGAACACCGGCGATACAACGCGTACGATAGAGGTTAAGAAAGGCGGCAAGTACACTGTACAGGTAGATGGTGGTCCTAACTGCGTAGGGCAGGATGATATCCAGGTAACGATCGACCCGCTACCGAAAGCGAATGGTATCTCTTTTGTACAGAACGGCAATACGTACCAGTTCTTCCCGAGCGGTCCAGTAGGTGCAGTTGGTTTCTTATGGATATTCAGTGATGGTTCTGTAAGTACACAAACGAATCCAACGAAGACTATTTCAGGCGACTTGTATGTAAGGCTGGTGATGTTCAATGCCTGTGGCAGTGATACTGTACAGTTGGGCTGGCCGCTAAGCGTACAAAATGTAGTCGGTGAAGACGAGCTAAGCATCTATCCTAACCCTGCGAAAGACCAAATTACAGTTAGATTGCCGCAGACAGCGATAGAGACAGTAGAAGTAGTGAATAGTGTGGGCAGTGTTGTATACAAGACAACTGTTAACGGTAATGAACATCGTATTGATATCAGCTGTCTTGCAAATGGCCATTATATGCTTAGAGCAATAACCGATTCCGGCACGATCACAAAACAATTTGATGTATTAAAGTAGCTTCTAATAACAATAACAAAAACGGGGTGGACTTCTGTCCACCCTTTTTTGTTATTACACTAATCAAGAGTTAATAATGGTTGTCTGTCGGTATGTTTATACTGTCATAGTAATATTTTGTTTATGTGAATGGTTAGGTAAAAGGGATTAAAAACAGATTAAATTATATTTATTCAAATATTTTACTGGCTGATTTTGTTGGTAATTTATTCTTCCCTTACCTTTGATTAACAGAACTACGTTACATTTTTTATACGTTGTTTTCTGTGGTAATGGTAAAACGATATAATTCCTTTTTATGAAACAGCTACTAATTTTCACCAAAACAAAATTGCCTGTTAGGCGTATTTTTGTCAACAAAAAAGATAGATTTTTTTCTATTTGCTTTTTCCTGGTCATGTTAATGGCGTATAGCCGGTCCGACGCACAGTTCCTCACAGCAGCATCCTATCCATTTACAGCATCCTCAAAAACGTTCACCTATCTATCCGGTGGTACATCGGTCAACACTCAGGCCGATGATAAAACAGCAACAGGTATACCAATAGGGTTTACGTTCAACTATTGTGGTAATGCATATACTACTGTAAGTGCATGTTCTAATGGATGGATGGCATTTGGTACAAAAACAAGTACTCAATATAGCAACAGTAAAGCTAATGCATCATCAATTACTCCGATGCTCATGCCTTTGTGGGATGACCTGCAGGGTGCAGGTAGTGTGACTACTTATTTGACTGCAGGAGCGCCTGGGGAGCGTGTGTTTACTTTCGAGTGGAGAAATACAAGACCTTTATCATCAACGGCCAACCCTGAAATTACTATGCAGATAAAATTGTATGAAGGTGACGATGCGATAGAATTTATTTACAAACAAGAAGTAGGTACTGCATCCTTCTCTTCAGCCACCATTGGTATAGTAGGTAATAATAACAACGATTTCCAGACATTGAATAATTCATCTGCGAGTCCTGTACCGTCTACCTCAACGTTTACAACTAATATTACTGCAAAACCGGCAACTGGTCAGAGTTATCTTTGGGGCTATATCAGGAAGGGTTATAACAATGCGGCGACCACTAATATCGCCAGCCCTAACACAGCATTTTGCCCTAATGTCACATTGCCTGTAGAAGTAACGATCAGTAATAATGGTAAGAATATCATTAATAATGTAGAGGTACACTGGAAGCTTGATAATATAGTTCAGCCAACGATCAACTGGAGTACAGCTATCGGTACACTCGGTAGTTCAGGAGGTAACTCTGCTATAGTATCACTCGGCAATGTTTTCTTTGGCACAGCTCCGCGTACGTTGGAAATTTATACATCTTTACCGAATGGTGTTGCCGATACCGTAAACGGTGATGATACATTAAAAGTAGTGTTAGGTGCTGCATTAAATGGTACATATACTGTTGGGGGTAGCAATCCTGATTTCCCGGATGTGGTAACAGCAGCAAATACCGTTTCTCAATTTGGTGTTTGCGGACCTGTTGTGTTCAATGTGCGTCCCGGCACATATAGTCAGGGAACGGCTGTTTTAACAAGTATTCTGGGTTCTAGTACAACTAATACTGTAACCTTCCAGGCAGAGAACGGTATTGCATCTTCTGTTAACTTGTCTGGCCCCGGAACTGTGTTGTCAATGAAAGGGGCAAGCCATGTGAGAATGAAGAACATGACCTTTACTACAATAGCTTTGGCATATGGTGTAACAATGGAAGGATCCGTTTCTGATGATATGTTTGAAGGTTGTAATTTCAATGCACCAACATCAGCATCTACAGCCAGTGCTGCCTTCGTAGCTACAAGTCTTTCCGGAACTAATACAGATATTACGTTTAAAGACAACACGATCTCGGGTGGATATTATGGATTTGTTTGGGATGGTAATTCAGGAAACTATACACAGAACCTTTTGGTAGAGCATAATACGATCTCTCAATACTATTATTTCGGAGCGTATTTTTATAATACAAAAGAACTGAAAGTAAAAAATAATACGCTCAACGGTACCAACACTTCATATTATAATATGTATGCTGCTTATTCGCAGAATGCTCCCGAAATAACCGGGAACAGGATCAATAATAACTACGGATACGGATTATTAATGGATTATGTAAGTGGTGTAAGTACCTCTAATAAAGGTATCATTGCAAACAATGCCGTTACTATGATCGGCGGCAATTCGAATTATGGAGGTATATACATCAACTATCCTAACAGCATCATGATGTACAACAATACTGTGCTGGCAACAGGTACATATAGTACTTGCCTTACTTTTGGTTTGTATATGTCCTCAGGATACAGCAACAACGAGATATATAATAACGTCTCATCAAACACAGGTGGTGGTTATGCTGTATATATAGATAATTCAGGTACTAATAACATAATCGATTACAACAACTGGTATACATCAGCAGGATCTAATGGTTTCTATTACAATGGTACAAGGGCCGACTTTGCTGCATACAGAACGGCATCCAGCACAGACAAACATTCGTGGAACTATAATCCGGAGCTGAAAAATGATGGATCTCCAGATCCAAACAAAGCAGGTTGCTGGGCGATAAACGGTCGTGCTTTGCACATTGATGGTAATGACAAAGATATTAATGGTAATAACCGTGTGACACTGAGACAGGACGGTACTCCGGACATTGGCGCTTTCGAATTCTTGCCCGATGTTCTGCCTCCGACAGCAACTGTTACGCCGTCTAGTGCCGATAAAGGTGATACACAGGTGTTTATGTTTGGTGGTAATGAGATAGGTTCTATTACCTGGGGACAGAATGCACAAGTTGTACCGTTAGAAGTACGTCAGTATAGTGGTGAAAAAGGCACAGGTATTGCAGCAGCAGCAGCTCCTTATGGCAGCATGTATTTCCATACAGATGTTGCATCGCTGGGTACAGGCACTACGTTTGACTTTGCACTTGACGTGAACTACCAGGATATTTGGTTAGGCGATATTGCAAATGAGGCTAACCTACGCACAGCACATAAAGTACCGGGTTATCAATGGATGGTCTATAATGGTATCTTGAGTACTGTCAATACCCCTGCTAAAAAGATTACTGCCGGCAGGGTCAACAGGTTTGGATCATTTACAGGTCTTGAAAATGGAAGCGTTCCTTCTGCATTTGTAATACCTCAGGATAAAACGATCATATGTATCGGTACATCAGTATTGCTGGACGCAGAACCGAAAGATGGCGACTTTTATGAATGGTTCAGGAATGGATCTGCTATTGTGGGTGCCTCCGGAGCTAACGTAACAACTTATAGTGCTACTCAGCAGGGTGATTATAGTGTAAAAATCACATATAGCGGTAAAGTGGTTGAATCTGTTCCGGTAACAGTGACAACAATCGCTCCTCCAAATGCGGTAATAGCTGCTAACGGAAACCTTACTTACTGTACAGGTAATGGATTAACACTCAATGCCGGTAATGTATCAGGCATTACATACCAGTGGCAATTGAATGGGGTTGATATACCGGGTGCCACCGCGAATACTTATGCGGTTACACAGGCTGGAGTGTATCGCGTGCAGGTTGAGAATGTTGCCTGCGCCAGTGTATCTACACCTACTACGATAACTGCAGGTCCTTTGAAAGTAAACCTGGGTAATGATACCAGCTATTGTGAAGTGAAAGATGTCTTTGCCAAACTGGATGCAGGTTATCCAGGAGCTAAATATCTGTGGAGTACAGGAGATACAACGCAAAAAATTGAAGTAAGAAAAAGTGGTAAATATACAGTTCATGTAGACGCAGGACCTAATTGCGTAGACGATGACGATATCACTGTCAATATCGACCCTTTGCCTACAGCTTCTGGTATATCTTTTGTTCAGAATGGTAACGATTATCAATTCTTTGCAAGCGGACCTGTAAATGTTACAGGAGTAATGTGGATATTCAGCGATGGTACAATGACTACTGTAAATAATCCAGTAAGAACCATATCCGGAGATCTATATGTACGATTGGTATTATTCAATAACTGCGGCACTGATACGCTACAGCTTGGATGGCCTCTTACGGTTGATAACGCTGTATCTGCTAATTCTGACCTGACTATTTATCCAAACCCTGCTACTGAAAATATAACTGTAAACGCAGGTGCTGTTAAGCTTCAGTCTGTTGAAGTCTTAAATGTCATGGGAGCAGTTGTGTATACCGCTAAAGTAAATAACACCCCTACTTACAAAATAAATGTGACAGGTATGGCAAACGGACAGTACATTTTACGCGCTGTTACCGAATCTGGTACCGTCACCAGGAAGTTTGATGTAGTACGGTAGTTTGTTTCAGTTATAATAACCAAAAAGGCAGGGTATTTTACCCTGCCTTTTTTATTGTCGCCTCCCGTATTAATCTGGACATTAAAATGATATTATATAAATCCGGCAATTGAATTAAATACCAGTTAAACACATTTATTATTTCATTATAGTTTAATTGCGCGTTCCGCTATTTCAGGTCGTCTGTCAATAATTTTAAGGTACGGAGTTCTGTGTGCTGTGTATTGTATTAACACAAGGCTCAGGCGATGATAATGTTCCACATTATAATGTAAATGTTTACGAAAATTATTGATAAATGAAACAAATCACATCTATTCTAAAATCCATGCTGCTGGCTGTTACAGCGTTTGCAGTATATACCCCAGCGTATGCACAATTGAGTGGCACCTATACTGTAGGTGGTGCTACTCCCGACTATGCAACACTTGTTGCAGCAATTAATGACCTGAATAGTCAGGGTGTAAGCGGCCCCGTCACTTTTAATATCCGCACAGGTACATACGTAGGCCAGGTATCAATAAATAATATCATCGGTGCAAGTGCTGCAAATCGTATTACTATTCAGTCTGAAACGGGTAATCCCGCAAGTGTGATTGTAAGATTTGGCCCGGGTTCTTCTAATAACTATATAATAAGGCTGAATAATGCTTCGTACGTAACAATAAAGAATATTTCAGTTACTACGACTACTTCTAACTATGGACGGCTTATCTATTTTGTATCTAATGCTTCGTATAACGAGGTAGATAATTGTATACTCGATGCAGGGGGTACTAGCTCAAATATGGCATGTGTGTATGGTACAAGCCTTAAAGGAACTAATAATACAATAAAGAATAACACTATGACCGGGGGATACTATGGTGTTTACTTTTCCGGTTCCAGCTCATCATATGCCAACTCTACCAAGAATACCGTGATTGAGAACAATACGTACAACAATATTTACTATTACTCAAACTACTTATACTACCAGAATAATTTGAAATTCAGGAATAACTCTATAACCAAAACACAAAGTGGAACACATTATGGAGCAAGGATTTACTACTGTGATAGCAAACTTGAATTTACAGGCAATACAATAAACTTTGACGGCAGCGGAACCCGTTACGGACTTTACGCTTATTATAATGATGGTGGTATGATCATTAAGAATAACAAAATTACTATTGTCAATACCGGTACTAAATATGGTATGAGGTTGTATTATAACTATGGCACATCGACTAACAGAAATATGGTAATGAATAATGCTATTGCTATAGATAACAGTACATCTACAGCATATGGACTATTTAATTATTATAGTAAATATCAATTAACTGTCAATAATAGCATTAACGTAAAGAGCACATCTGCTACAAGTGTTGCGGCACGATTTTATTTTAGTTCTTCGACTTATGGCAACAATGATGTGTTGAATAATGCTTTCTCTAATGAAACAGGAAGCGGCTATACCTTGTATCTGTATAATGGCAATCAATCTTATAATAACATATGGGATTATAATAATATCTACAATGGTACTAACAAACTCGTAGAAACAACATCGCCATCTGCTACATACACAACTATGGCAGCTTGGAGAACTGCTTATAACCAGGACATGCACACCATATCGTACGATCCCGGTTTCACCAGTACTACTGATCTTCGTCCTGATGTAAATGATCCTGCATGCTGGTCGCTAAATGGGCGTGCACTCCACATTGCAGGTAATAATGTTGACATAAATAACAACACAAGGGTACAAAACCCATTAGACGGTGTTCCTGATATAGGTGCATATGAGTTTTTGCCGGAAACAGTTCCGCCATTGGCTACGGCTACGCCTTCCAGTGCCGATCCCGGAGATATCCAGGTATTTACTTTCGGACAGTTAGAGGTAGGGCAGATAAAATGGGGTATATACGGTGCTGTGCCACAAATTGAAGTAAGACAGTATAGTGGAGAGAAAGGTGCAGGTGTTGAAGCTGCCGCATCACCATTTGGTAGTATGTATTTCCATACTGATATTACTCCGATGGGAACTGCTACTTCTTACGACTTTGACCTGAACATCGACTATATGGATATATGGATGGGTACTGTAGCTAACGAAAACGACTTGCGTATGGCGCAACGTGTTCCAACTTACAACTGGATGATATACAATGATATACTGAGTTCTTCTAATTCCGGCACAAATGATATAGATGCCCCTTCCCTCACGCATTTCGGTTCGTTTACCGGATTGGAGAATGGGAGTATTCAATCTGCTTTTATCAAACTGCAATCCAAGACCACGATCTGTATAGGCGATCATGTTTTACTGAGTGCAGAACCGGTTACGGGAGATGCATACAAATGGAAACTAAATGGTACTGAGATAATTGGAGCAAATGGCACGACTTACAACGCAAGCCAGGGAGGTAGTTATAGCGTAGAGATAACTTATGCAGGTAAAAGAGTTGAGTCGGTTCCGGTAATGATAAATACAATAGCTCCGCCAAATGCAGTTATACAAGCAAGTGGTAACCTTACATATTGCACAGGCAATGGTTTAGTACTAAATGCCGGCAGCACACCTGGCGTTACTTATCAATGGCAACTAAATGGAGTGAATATCCCGGGGGCTACCGGCAAAACATATTCTGTTGCACAAGCAGGTAAATACACAGTACAGGTAGAGAATACAGGTTGTGCCAGCATATCGGTTCCAACCTCAATACAGGCGGGACCGTTAACCATTGATCTTGGCAGGGATACCAGCTATTGCGAAATAAAGAACGTGTTCGCCAAACTAGATGCCGGTTATCCGGGTGCGAGATATCTTTGGAGCACAGGAGATACGACACAGACCATTGAAGTGAAAAAAAGTGGCAAATACACAGTGCACGTGGATGCCGGGGCAAACTGTGTTGATGATGATGATATCATCGTTAACATCGACCCCTTGCCAAAGGCTGCAGGTATTTCTTTTGTGCGAAACGGCAATACATATCAATTCTTTGCCAGTGGCCCTGTAAACGTAAAAGGATTAATGTGGATATTCAGCGACGGAACAACGAGCACACAGAATAATCCTTTTAAAACCATTGATGGCGATCTGTATGTCAGGATGGTAATGTATAACGGCTGTGGTACCGATACAATGCAATTGGGATGGCCACTATCTGTACAGGAAACAGGTACAAATAATACTGTTTTAGCATATCCAAACCCTGCTACGGATAGGATCAATGTTAAGGTAATCGGAGTTTCTTTGATTGATAAGGTATACATTATCAATGCCTTAGGGTGTTTGGTGAGTAGTGCTGATGCCGTGAATGCAAAACATTACACGCAAAATGTTGCTGACTTACCTGCAGGTAACTACATAATACGCATAGCAACAGGTGATGGTGTATTGAATAAACCATTTGTTATAACACGATAATAGTAAGGAGTATGGAAAGATAGGTAGCCCCGCATATGCGGGGCTACTTTTTTACAAGAATATAGAAATCATTTAAGGGGCTATTTCTTATGTCACTTACCAAGCTATTACCTTTGCAGCAATTCTTATTTCATGAAATTATTATTACAATATTTAAGTCGGTATAAACCTCTGGTTGCATTGGCATTATTGCTGGCAGCTATTAACCAGGTTTTTTCATTGATGGATCCTTATATATTCGGTAGGTTCATTATTGACCCATTTGCCAAACAACCCGACAAATGGACTCAGCATGAATTTATTATGGGTATTACAAAAGGCCTTCTTTTTCTGGTAGGTACTGCTATGGTATCGCGTATTGCCAAAGCATTTCAGGATTACACAGTAAACGTAGTGATACAGAAATTTGGTGCACGCATTTATACTGATGGGTTGAGACATGCTTTACGTCTCCCATACCAGGAGTTTGAAGACCAGCGAAGCGGAGAAACACTTTCTGTATTACAAAAGGTACGTACAGATACTGAAAAATTCATCAGTGTATTTGTGAATGTTTTGTTTGCTACCCTGGTAGGCATTGTTTTTGTTATCATTTATGCATTTACACTCAATTCATGGCTGGTGGTCATTTACCTTGGGGGGGCTGTATTATTGGGCATGCTTACGAGTGTTCTAAGTAAAAAGATCAAGATTATTCAGAAAAGTATAGTAGGTGAAACTACAGCACTTGCCGGTTCTACTACAGAGTCGCTCAGGAACATAGAACTGGTAAAAAGCCTGGGGCTGACACAACAAGAGGTGCGGAGGCTGAATGCTACAACCATCAAGATACTAGGTCTGGAGTTGAAGAAGGTACGCAGTATCCGTGCCATATCATTCGTACAGGGTACTTTTGTCAACCTGCTTCGCCAGACGATCATGTTTGCACTGCTGTATTTTATTTTTAAGAATGATCTGACATTAGGACAGATGGTTACCATGCAGTTCTACACCTTCTTCATATTCGGCCCTCTGCAGGAGTTGGGCAATATCATTATTACCTACCGCGAGGCAGAGGCCTCATTGGGTAATCTGAAAACATTATTTGCCAAGAAGGTAGAAGCCAAGCCTGAGCACCCGAAAGAATTGAAAAGTATCAGGCAACTGCAATTCGATAAGGTTAGCTTTCAACACAATACAGCGGCACACCCTGCACTGGAAGAGATATCATTTACTGCACATACTGGTGACACAATCGCTTTTGTTGGCCCCTCAGGATCCGGCAAGACCACGCTTGTTAAACTCCTGGTAGGTTTATACAACCCCAGGCAGGGTAATATCCTGTACAACGATATTGATAACAAGGAGATTGATTTTGACGAGTTGCGTCACCAGATAGGATTTGTAACACAGGATACGCAATTGTTCTCGGGTACTATTAAAGAAAATCTGTTATTTGTAAACCCTTCCGCTACAGATGAAGAGATAATGGACGTACTACAGAAATCTGCTTGTCAGAATTTGCTGGCACGTGCTGAAAATGGTATTAATACAGTGATAGGAGAGGGTGGTTTGAAATTGTCTGGTGGAGAGCGTCAGCGGTTGTCTATCGCACGCGCTTTATTGCGTAACCCCAGGTTGATGATATTTGACGAAGCTACTTCTGCGTTGGATTCGCTTACCGAGGAAGAAATATCGTATACCATAAAAGACATTACTGCAAGAAAAGAGCATATAACCGTAATGATTGCTCACAGGTTATCTACCATTATGCACGCCGACAGGATATATGTGCTGGAAAAAGGCCGGATAGTAGAAACAGGCACTCACGATTCTTTATTGGATGACAAGGGATTGTACTATGCCATGTGGCGACAGCAGATAGGAGAACGTAAGGATGTACGTAAACCTGCACTTACAAAAGCATCATAACACAATGTTCTGCACCAGTTCACTTTTTTCAGGGTAGTCTACATTGTAATGCAGGCCACGACTCTCTTTCCTGAATTGCGCACTTTTTACTATCAGGTAACCTATGGTTATCAGGTTGCGCAGCTCGCATAATTGCGGAGATAAAGTGCTGGTCTTATATAAGTACTCTGTTTCCTCGTGTAGCAGGTCGAGACGGCTCAATGCCCTGTGCAGGCGTATATCATTACGCACGATGCCTACATAGTCACTCATTACCTGTTGTACTTCTTTCAGGCTTTGAGTAATCAGGATCATTTCTTTTGGTGTTGTAGTCCCTTCGGCATTCCAGTCGGGTATGTTATTGTAAAACTGCGTTTTAGATATAGTTTGTACGGCATCCTCTGCACAGCGGTGCGCAAATACAATCGCTTCCAGCAAAGAGTTCGATGCAAGTCTGTTGGCTCCATGCAAGCCTGTACTGGAGCATTCTCCACATGTATAAAGGTACTGTATGGATGTATGGCCGTATTCGTCAGCCTTTATGCCTCCACAGCAGTAATGTGCTGCTGGTGCAACAGGTATTAGTTGTTCAAAAACATCTATCCCTATACTTTTGCATTTGGCGAATATATTAGGAAAGTGCGCCATGAACTTTTCTCGGTCCATATGGCGGCAGTCCAGGTACACATGTTCGGTACCGTTTATTTTCATTTCATTGTCTATAGCACGTGCTACTATATCCCTTGGCGCCAGGTCTGCACGCTGGTCATACCTGGGCATAAAAGCTTCGCCATGTTTGTTGCGTAGTATGCCACCGTCACCACGTACAGCTTCGGTTATCAGGAATGAGGGGCTGATACCTGGTTCATGCAGACCGGTAGGATGAAACTGTATGAACTCCATATTTTCGATTCTGCCTTTAGCCCGGTACACCATGGCTATACCATCTCCTGTTGCAATTTTCGGGTTGGTAGTGGTGCGGTATACTTGTCCGGCACCTCCTGAGGCCATCATTGTGATGCGCGAAAGTATCTTCTGTATCTTATTCGTTTGCAGGTTAAGCGCGTAGACCCCATAGCACTCAATGTCAGGTGTTGATTTGGTTACGAGGTGCCCCTGGTGGTGTTGTGTGATGATGTCTACCACGTGCCAGTAGTTATGGATGGTGATGTTGGGATATTTTTCAGCTTCTTGTATTAACGCACGTTCTATTTCATACCCGGTTATGTCTTTATGATGCAGTATGCGGTTTTCAGAATGTCCACCTTCTTTTCCTCTCTTGTAGTCTCCTTCGTCGTCCTTGTCAAAGTTGGCTCCCCAGTCTATTATTTCCTGTACGCGGGCAGGACCCTCTTTTATTACCAGGTCAACTATATTTTTATTGCATAGTCCGTCACCGCTTACAAGGGTGTCATTAATGTGTTTCTCAAAGCTGTCGTGTTCAGGGTCATTCACTACGGCAATTCCACCTTGCGCATATTTGGTATTGGTCTCATCGGTATTCACCTTTGTCAGTATCATGATCGAACGTTCAGGAAAATGTTTCGCAGTTTTCACAGCGAATGTAAGTCCTGCTATTCCTGAACCTATAACGAGAAAATCCGTTTGCAACATGGGCATGTATTTATAAAAAAAGCGGCTCCTGTGGAACCGCTTTGTAAATTACTATAAAATATTTTCTTAGAAGCCGGATGTCAAACCGATCTGTACACCGCTGAATGCAGGCTGATAACGGCATACTCCACCTGTACAGTTGATACCTTCGACTTGTCTGTCATACGATATTGTGAACCTGTGCGGGCCGATAGTACGTGCCAGGAACACACTGTAGTAGTGCTGGCTGCCGGTTAGTGCATTGGGGCCCGGATCATAGTTGTACATGTCTGATACAGCTATTGACCATTTGGGAGCTATGTCAAACTCAACAAGCCCGAATATCCATGAACCGAAATCTTGCTTTGTGTTCTGGTACTCCCATTCCGTACGTATTGACATATTGTCATTTATAAGGTAGGTAAGTTCAAAGAATGGTGTCATGGCCACAACCAATGGAACGAGTGGTTTTACCTGGTACAATTCCTGGTTGTATTCCATGTATTGGTTACCTATATCAATGATAAATTTTTCCCAACCACGGTATTCAACGTCAAAATATGCTTCTCTGAATAGTTTGGTTTCGTTCAGTGTGTTAATATGTGTATAGTTAACCGTGATTGTAAGATTGTCATTTGGTGCTATCAACACGTCTGCTCCGCCTGCCATTTCTGAGAGGTTCTGCGAGGCAGGAGTGTACCTGGCCATGAGACGTTGAGGACGCAGGCGTGCTACAATAGGTTGCCAGTTAATGATACCACGTATCAAAATCTCGTTGGGAGAGGTACGCATCTCGAAATTTTCAGTACGCTTACCTGTCAGGTTTACAGCAATACCTTTTCTTGCCCAACCCAATGTTGTGAAAAATACATTGCCGGGTTTGTTATGTAATAACCCGTCAGCAGCTACTATTGCTTCTGCTGTTTTATATGACCCTTCTACAGACCAGGTGAAATCACCAACATTTAAAGTATTATAAGCCGTGAAGGCATACATATTATATTTGGGCACGAAACGGGTTGTAACATCCTGGCTGTTGATAGTAGAAGCAACCTGGTCCATACTGGCCTGGTCGAGCGTTCTGTTCAGAGCACCGATACCCGGTGTAAGGAACACCTTGTCACCAATAGAAAAGCTACCATCAATACTTGCACCCTTTATTACGGGTTTATACCTGTCAAATATGAATTTCGACTCTCCGGAAAAAGCTTTTATACTCAGGTTGTCAGATAATTCATATTTCAGGTGAATTCCAATTAATGCGTTATCTATCAGTAAGCCACGGTTCTCATATGCCCTGAACAATATACCATTACCTATCTGGTCATAAACATAACCAGCTGTAACTGTTAATTTATCAAATTCTTTACTAAGGCTCCATGCACCTATTCCATAACCATTCAGTGCCTGTATCGGATTGTATAAGTTAGAATTATGAAAAGCATCTGCACGAAGGGTAGCTGTAAAACCATCTTTATAATAACGCAAATTAAGCCACGCCTCTCCACCGCTCAAATAGTTATCATACAGGGGATTGTTAGCTGCATTGATCGCTGTGTCACGGTTATAAAATTTGGTATTCATCATTAAACTTCCTGATAGGGTTCCTGCATTCTGGGCCACAACACTTGTCGAAAATAATGATACGATTAATGTTAAAAGAACTGTAAATCTTTTCATTAACTACTATTGGATTGTTATAAAATTTTCCGAATTTAGAACCTTTGCCAAACTTTGGCAAGGTTTTCGTTTGTTTATTTAGTAAATAATATATGTATATATGAAAAAGCTTTTGGTATTAGCACTCTCAGTTTGTGTATCCACCGCTGTAATGGCCCAAAACACAGACCTTCCGGATACCCAGATCAAGGATGTAACTACGAATAAGAAAGTAGCATTCAATAGTACTTTCGAAAGTGGTAAAGTGACTTTGGTTAATTTCTGGGCAACATGGTGTGTGCCATGTAAAAAAGAGATCAAGATAGTTCGCAAGAACCTGGACGAGTGGAAAAAAGAAGTGGATTTCAACTATATGACTGTTTCGGTAGACGAAGCTCGTGCAGAAAGCCTGGTAAGGAGTTACGCTAAATCACAGGGTTGGGATTTTCCGTATTATATTGATCCGAATTCTGACCTTATGCGCTCACTTAATTTCCGTACCGTACCATTTACAATTATCGTAGATGGAAAAGGTAAGGTAGTGTATACGCATCAGGGATATTCACAAGGTGGTGAAAATGAATTATTTGCCAAGATCAAAGAGTTCAGCAAGAAGTAATTTTTCAAACATTACATTTATAAGACAAAAGCCCCGTACTCCGGGGCTTTTTCTGTACGTTGAATAGTTGTAATTTGTATCTGCAACACCTTGTTTATGAAACGAATACTGTTTCCCTTATTATTTGTGATAACAACAACTGTCGCATCAGCACAGTCATTTATTACAGCCGGTTTTGATGGTAACGGATTGAGTCACACGGGAATAAGACTGAAATATGCACACAATATCTCAAGATTGCAGTTTGCTGCTTATGGTTCAGTTGCTACAGGTGGGCTTTTAAAAGTGGGAGAACAAGGTAAGACCAGTACAAATGGCATTGCAGGTATTAGCCTGAATAAAGTGCCTGATACTACTAAGGGGCTCAATATATATTATGGTGTGTCTGTAGAGGGATTGGTGCATGACTATTTAGCCAAGAACAGTGGTGCACATTATATTGATCCGGCCATACTTTTCGGGCCTCAGCTAGGTATCAATGTATTTTTATCTGAACGGTTCTGTTTCAATGCTGAGTGGGGTATAAGGGCAGGTATCAATTATGGTCATGTTTTCCATTTGGGTGATGTAATTGGTTCAACGAGTCCTAGCTATTATGCAAGAGAAAACTCAGTGTTAATATATGTACCAACAACTATTGGACTTACATATAGGTTAGGACCGGGAAAAAAGTGAAAGGAAACACTATAATAAAACAGCCTCGCTCAGCGAGGCTGTAAGTGATACAAAATATTTCGGTTTTAGCGTACTTCTATTTCAAAATTCACCAGCTCTACAAATTCTTGTATGCGCTCTTCAATATCCTCGTTCGTGATCTCCTGCAGGCGCAGTGGTCCGAACTTCTCTACGCAGAACGATGCCATAGCTGAGCCTACAATGATTGCTGTCTTCATATTCTCGAAAGACACGTCTTTAGTACGTGCTATATGTCCCATAAAACCACCTGCGAATGTATCACCCGCTCCTGTGGGGTCAAACACTTCTTCAAGAGGCAATGCAGGTGCAAAGAACACATGCGTATCGTGAAACAGTAATGCGCCATGCTCACCCTTTTTGATGATAACATACTTAGGGCCCATTTGCTGTATCTTCTGCGCTGCTTTTACTAATGAATATTCACCACTCAGCTGGCGTGCCTCGCTATCATTCACCATGATAACATCTACCATCGCCATAGTCTTTTTCAGATCATCCAGTGCTACATCCATCCAGAAGTTCATAGTGTCCATTACTATCAGCTTCGGGCGTTTTCTCATCTGGTTGATAACGCTTGCCTGTACGGCAGGTACCAGGTTGCCCAAAAACAGGAATTCGCTTTCCGTCGATTTTTCCGGTATTTGCGGGTTGAAATGTTCCAGCACGTTCAGTTCTGTTACCAAGGTGTCGCGCGTGTTCATATCCATATGGTAGCGGCCGCTCCAGAAGAAGCTTTTGCCATCTGCAACTACTTCTACACCTTCAAAATCCACGCCACGGTGTTCCAGCTTGTCTATTTCTTCTTTAGGGAAATCACCTCCGATAATAGATACCTGGCGGATATCATTAGTGAAGTTTGACGCAGCCCATGAAGCATACGTGGCAGAACCGCCTATGATACGGTCTACTTTTCCGAACGGGGTTTCCAAAGCGTCAAAGGCCATTGAGCCTACTACCATTAAAGACATATATATTCAGTTTTTTTGCGCAGCAAAGGTAATATTATTTGCCTATTAGCCCGCCTCAGTCACGTTATTAGTTGAATAAGCAAACTCAGTTGCTAACTTTACGCCTATGAAAGCCATGCTTTTTGCTGCCGGGCTCGGCACGCGCTTAAAACCATTTACGGACAAACACCCCAAGGCTCTAGCCGAGGTGAATGGGAAACCCCTGCTGGAACATAGCATACGCTATTTGCAGAAGTATGGCATCTACGATGTTGTCGTAAATGTGCACCATTTTGCCGACCAGATAGAAAAAGTGCTGGCTGATAACAACGGCTTTGGCAGCAACTACGTAATATCAGACGAGCGTGATGAAGTGCTGGAAACCGGTGGTGGACTAAAAATGGCTGCACATCACTTCAAATTTGAAGAAGCATTTGTAGTGATGAACGTAGATGTACTCACCAACCTGCAATTAGATAAACTGATTGAAACACATCGCTCATCACATGCAGTAGCTACATTGGCCGTTATGCAGCGAGACTCGTCACGCCATTTGTTGTTTGACGATAAGATGCAGCTTTGCGGCTGGCAGAACAACAAGACAGGCGAAGCCAAAATAGTACACGCTGACAGGGCGGTATTGCCCTATGCATTTTCCGGTATACAGGTGCTGTCACCCAAAATATTTGATATGCCTTTCGAAGGCAAGTTCTCTATTATAGACGTGTACCTGCATTTTGCCGCTACTCATACCATAAAAGGCTTTGACCATACCGGTGATGTCTTCCTTGATGTGGGCAAGCCAGACGCCCTGCAAAAAGCATCTGAACTGTTTGAGTAAGAACAAGGCTCAATGTTGTTGAGCCTTGTTCTTATTTACTTGACTCATTTAAACTGATCCATTTAGCCTACTCCCATCTCGTTCAGGCGTTCTTTTACAAATGCGCCTAACTCAGAAACATAAGCCGGTGAGAAGTTGAACTGTATGCCTGCTACCTCATACAACTGCGGCAGCGTTTTGGTATAACCCAGGCTCAGTGCCTTCATATAGTTATCCATCGCCTGCTCCTTGTTGTTGCGGTACTGGCGCCACATAGCTATCGCACCCAGTTGCGCAATGCCGTACTCTATATAATAGAAAGGTACTTCGTACAGGTGCAATTGTTTCTGCCACATCACGGCGCGGTAGTCTTCAAAACCGCTCCAGTCTGTCAGGTGGTTGCTGAATTCGTCCAGTATCTTCACCCACTCTGCAGTGCGTTCTTCGTTGGTATGCCCCGGGTGGGTGTACAGCCAGTGCTGGAATTTATCTATTGTAGCTATCCATGGCAGTACGCTTATTACGCGCTCCAGCTCTTCCAGTTGCGCGCGTTTCAGTTCGTCAGCGTCTTTAAAGAACACATCCCAATGTTCCATGCTGAACAACTCCATACTCATGCTGGCCAGCTCGGCTATCTCCATCGGGTATTCTTTCAGCGACGACAATGGCAGCGGGTGTGCCAGGAATGAATGTACCGCATGGCCGCCTTCGTGCATCATCGTTATCAGGTCGCCGATGGTACCAGCAGCGTTCATGAATATGAACGGTACCCCGGTTTCGGGCAACGGGCAGTTATAGCCACCCGGCGCTTTGCCCTTGCGGCTTTCCAGGTCCAGGCGTTTCATATCCGTCATCGTATGCAGGCAACTGCTGAAGTACGGGCGCAGTTTATTGAATACCTGTGTCGACTTATCAGAAAGCTCAGCGCCTGTTTCAAATGGTTGCAGTGGCTCAGTGCCTACCGGCTCAGCACTGCCATCCCAGGGGCGCATTTTATCCAGGCCCAAGCGCTTGCGGCGGTGTTCGCTCAGCATTTTGTTCAACGGCAGTATATGCTCGCGTACCGCATCATGAAAAGCGAAGCAATCTTCCGGCGTATAATCAAAACGACCCAGTGCTTTGAACTTGTAATCCCTGTAATTTTTAAAGCCTGCATTCTCCGCTACTTTTTGCCTCAGTGCCAGCAGCTTGTTGAACAGTTCATTCAGCTGATCGATATCCTGCATACGGCGCTCCGCCACTTTGCGGAATATCGCTTCCCTCAACTCCCTGTCGGGCTTTTGCAGGAACTTGGCTGCCTGTTGCAGGGTGTATTCCTTACCATCGTGCTCTATCGTCATTTTGCCCGATATCACACCATACTGTTGCGCCAGAACGCTCATTTCGGCTTCCAATGGCACATTCTCTTCGCGGTACAGTTCTACGGCGTTCTTCACGCTGCGCAGGTAAGGGAAATATGTGTCCTTATCCAATTCGCTGACAAACGGGCAGGCCAGTAATTTTTTATTCAGCTCAAAGAAATAGGGCTTCATCTTAGGCTCTATCTCCATGCAGAAATAGGTGAAAGCCTCTTCTACCGCTTTATCCGTAGTGTCCAGCGTCATTTTTATCTGGCGCCATGCAGCGTCTTCACCTACTACCGCCTCTATCTCGCTCACATCGCTCATCCATTTTTCCAGCGCCTCTTTGCTGTCCAGTGGCCTGTTCTTCAGGTCTTCCAGGTAAGGCTCCAGCGACGGCCAGTCGGTCAGGGTATAACCTTCAGGTAAAAAACTCCTTTTTATCTTTTCTATCGGTTCGAATGTAAAACTCATGAGATCCTTTGTTTTATTGACGGTAGCAAAAATAAGCTTCCTATTCTAAACATTATGGTAAAGCAGGTGGTGCATTATGCTACAAAATGGTTATGTATTATAAGAAAATATCGTGTGTTGTCCCCGCTGTTCAAAACGTGCTTTTTAGTATTGTTTTGTATCGTTTTTGCCTGTTTTTCAGGGGGTGTATCTATTTTAGAGAACACCTTAAGTAATTGTGTATGTATAAGTGGGTTAGTAAAGGATGAAATTGTTAAGTGTTGTTAAGTAAATGATGATGGTTTATCGGCCTTAACGATTTCGCAGGCTCAGTTGTTAAGTAGTGTTAAGTAAATGATGGATTTTCTCTTAACAACTCAGTGGTGTTTCCTGGCTAATTGTTTGCATGGCAATATGTCAAAGAGCTTGGCTGAATATTCAGCACTAATAATATGTAAATATACGTAAAATTGTTTATGATAAAAATTATGTCTTTATGGGAATTTACCGGTGTTAAATCGACATACTCTGACCAGCCGGGTGATATTTACATGTCACACCTGGTTTCACTGTATGTTATTCAAAAAAAAGCCGTAACTTATATTGCTTTTAAAACCATATTATGAAAACCATATCGATAACTCTATTAGGTATATTATTCTCGTGGTATGCCCATGCACAATTGTGGCGGGTAGGGGCTGTAGTTACTACTCAACGAGATGCATCACTCAAAATAACCTACCAGGATTCTACCTGCTATTATTACGACTCTTCAGGACGTGGCAGTAACAAAATGGCGGATACTATTTTGTTCACTACATCGGACAGGTATTCTTTGCAACAGGGCAGCATGGTAAAGTTTGGCGACGTATGGGCACAGAAATTCGATCAGCAGGACAGGATAACGAGCCTGGTCACGTTGAATAATTCTTCCGCCGATACTGTGTCAGAAGATTTTTACATATACAGCCCTGGTGGCAGTCGCTTATTGTATTCAAAAGAATACACAAAATATGCAGGGCCTAATCAGCCAATATATTGGGCATGGGATAGTTATAGCTATACCTTCAATACGCAGGGGAAACTTGAGCGATTGATCTACAGACAACAGTGGCCTTCGTACCCGACGTTGACCACATATACTACTATATACACTTACGATTCATCGGGTTTCCTTATCAACGACAGCACTTCTTATCATAGTTTGCCCAGCCAGGGAAAATATACCCGGTCTGAATATGAGAACGACCTAAATGGTGACAGTGTTATAACGCGACATTATACATGGGATGAAGTAGATACCGTATACAGGCTCTCGCTTGCAAAAGCTTATACTTACGACACCGCCCGCAGAGTAATAGTGGATAGTAATATATACGGGGCTACTAATGGTGCTGTTCACTGGTACACCTACCATCCAAACGGAGACCTGTATCGGGACAGCTTCTTCACCACTATATCGTTGGGTGTGTCTACCTATGAATATAATACCCACGATAAAATTGCAAAGATCACTACGGAGGAAGTGTATAACTCGTATAAGAACACGATAACAAAGGTGTACTATTACCAGCACTACTGGCCTAAGAGCGTTGCGGGTTTAGATCAGTTGCAGGCTGATATTACGTTATATCCCATACCCGCATCAGGAACGTTGCATCTAAAAGGGCAGTTCAAAGAACCAGGGCAGTTGCGCATGAGTATTACAGATATCACCGGGAGGAGTTTAAAACAGTATACTTTACATACCGGAGCTGAGTTGAATGTTCAATTGCATATAGAAGATCTGGCTCCGGGTAATTATGTAATGAACTTTGAACAATCCGGGCACACTGTAAGTAAAAAGTTTGTTGTGCAGTAAGTGTTAAGCGGGACGCTTCAGCAATCTTAGGACCGAGCGATATGCCTGGACCAGTGGGCTGAGAGGAAATTCTTCAAAAGCCTATGAATGCATTCTGAACATGTGTCAGCATTACTCAGCTTGCGTTCATTTCTTTTATTTCGTTCATTTTGTCTTTTCTGTTGACTCAATGAGTCGCTATGCTTGTTGCTTCTCCAAAAGAAACGAACTCCCGCATGAGGCGGGACAAGCTCCGAAAAGGAGCCCCGTCCCTTAAGCTTCAAGGGACGGGATGTTTCCCTGATGGAACCACATTACTACTGCGCTGCCAAACTTGGGATATCGATGGCTTTAAGGTGCATAAAGAAGTATCTGTTTTAATGGAGTATCTGTTGCAGAAAGTTTGTCGGTTTGATTAAGCGGGACGCTCCGGTAATCTTAGGACCTAGTGAGATGCTTGGACCAAGGAAAACAACTAGGTATTAGCTGTAGTACTAAGTACCAGCCAAACACCTCAAGTGAATTGTTAGACGAATGTCCTTCGAAAGCATATACAGCAAAAGGGGCTAAAACAGGATTGTAAGAAGCCAGATAATTTGCTTGTTTAGGTATTTACACAAAATAATGACATAACCAAATAAAAATGATTGTTTTTTTATAATAAAATGTATTTAAGAAATACAGTTGTTATGTCGGTTTGGTTGTTCTAAGGTTTCTGGATGTTTGTGTTGCAATGTATCCGATGAACCGGTTCAAAAAAAGAGGAGTTGTGCGCGTAAACCGAAAAGCGTTAAACAGAGTAGGTAAAAACTTTTAAACTAAATTTTATGAAAAAAATTTTATTTGTATTAACACTTTGTTCTTTAGTAGGCTCAAGTGCCTTTGCAACAATCAAAATCACTGTAATGGGTTCAGGTGGACTTGAATCAGACGGAACAAAACATAAAGTGTGTCCTAACCAGCCTCAGTCTAATTCTTGTGCCAAGATTGACTTGCCAAGCAGTACTGCGTCAGGTACAGTTACAACAGACGTGGGGATGCCTACAGAGCAGACATATGATATAATTGAGCTGGAAGCAATGCCACCTGTAGAGCTCATTGAAGGCGAAAATACAGTTGGAGGTGATCTTATTCAGTTCATTCTTCTTGGTCCTGTAGAATAATTAACTCATTTTAAAAAGTAACTAATTATGAAAAAAGTATATTTATCAATTGCGATGATGTTTTTGACATTATTATCGTATCAAGATTCAAATGCTATGAAACACACGTTTCATGGTAGCGGAGGTATAGTTGTTGAAGGCGAAGACACCAAAATATGCCCTAATAGTGGCAGCGGAGCATGTGCTGTAGTTGAAGGTACATTTTGGGAACTGGCTAAGCTATGGTGGAATAGCCAGATTGTTGCGGATCACGATTTGGATAATGTCGATGTGACGTATTATCAGGACGGAATTCCGGTTGGTGTTACTTTGACAAACGTTAATATAACTATTGTTCAAGAGTTGGTTACATCTATAAACGAAGAACTTGAAGAAAGTGAAAGTATAGGTAACTATATCTTATTGCGGTAAGTATCTATATGGGATAGGAAAATTTCCTATCCCATTTTTTTAAAAAAAACATGACAATGAAAAAGGTAATAATTATTTTATTTCTGGCAATTATTTCTATCAATTCCTACGGAGAAGGATTATATGAAGCCAGCCCGTTTGCTTATACGAAAGATTCTGTTAGTTCGTTCTTTACAAAGAAGAGACTGACCGTAGCAAATAAATATTTGTACGTTATTTATTTTGCCCCGAGTGACTGTCCACGTTGTGAAGGACTTATAACACCGTTTGTTAATTTCCTTATCAACGGTAAGCATTGCACTATGGATGATATAGTGATGATAGTTGATTATGCAAATGCTGACGTTGCAAAAAAATATATAACTGACAATAATTTTAATGTCAAAAATGTTATTATAGATAATTCCGAGAGATTTTTCAATTATTTCTATAATAATACTAACCACCTGCAGGTGCCTTATTTTTATAAATTCAATGAGGACTTTGATTTGTTGAGATTTAATGCATTTTTAGGTATCGAATTGAGTCAGAAGTTGGCTAAAGAAATTGCTGAAGATTCAACAATTGTTCCTGTTACGGACTTAGTTCTGTCTGATGTCAAACAAGAGGAAGACTCTAGTGTAATAAATGATCAGGCGTATGACGCATTGAGTTTTGTGAAGGACATAGTTCTTGAACAAAGTGAAGAAGCAATGCCATCTAAGGCATCTTCTATATATTATGACATAGAAACGAAAAGAATAGCATGGTTGGATTATGTGTTATCAGCTGTTTACGTTTATGATGAAAATGGCAAGTTCGTCAAACAAATGGAACCTTCCGATTCTGAATTTGAGAAATTTTCCAAAATAGACATTGATACTGCAACATATAGTATGCTCAAACAAAACCTGTTGAAGGTAATCTATCTGAAAATTCTGAACCTGAATGATAAAACAGTGCAGTTGATAGGTTCGTTACCACGGCTATATATGACAGTTGAAGGTTCTGACACAAGTGTTGACTACTCTAATGAAATGTGCATAATTGATAAAGGCATTGATTCTGCGTCCACCATTGTGTCAACTATTAAATTTCCAGAAGAACTGAACAAAAAAGGTTTTTTCCCAAAACATGTAAATATATACACCTATGATTCTATGATTTTACTACCTGTATATAAAGGGTGGCCGGTAATCGGATCAAAAGGATTTGACTCGACTAATTATTCGGCTTCATACAACCCTTTTGTTGATTCTTTCTATGATTATACACCATTGTTTTATGCTATTGATACAAGAAATGACTCAATCAAGATAGTTGGTAATCTCAGTCAACAATTTAAGGATGATAAATCAGGTTATTATAATTACAGACCTAAATTTATTGCCAAAGACAACCGCCTTTACTTTCATGATGGATACAGTGGTTATTTTTTGGTGTACGACAAGAAATTTAAAATTATAGACACATTGTTTTGTCTGCCGGCTAAAAAAGGTATTGTCAGGAATACTTATAATAGTAATAATACAGAACAAACGCCCTTAGAATATTTGAATGCGACAAGGATGGATATAGACACAAAGATAGTGGATCTCAAAGTTGTGGGTAACCGATTGTTATTACTATATCAATACCGTGATGTAATGCTATTGAATAATTATAACCTTACTGATAGAACATCTTCGATATATAAAATTGATGATAAGACGAATAGCACTAATAAGCAAAATAAATATGCCATAAGCTGTACACAAGATAAGGCACTCGTTACAAAGGTATATGATGGCATTGCTAAAATAAGTTTTACAAAGTACATACAATTATAGTCATACGTAATTATTAGTTCGTTAGGCGAATTTGTTTTTAGGATAATGGGAAGTGCGCGAGTCACCTGATTTGTGCCTTCCCAATTAAATATTTTTCATCTGGTTGAAAGACTTACTGGTCAGAGCGTCTAGCTAAGACAAATGTTTTCTCTACCCTCGCCATTTCTTATTAAAAGTTAATGGGTGGGTTTTTCGGTGTGTTACTTTTGCCCTGTCAAACGTTAAGACAGGAAAAATGACTACTTCAACATAATCACGGGCTTTGGAGCCGGAGGATATTTACTGTTATATTGTATACTTCAACACCATACCTGTTATCAACCAAACCATACATGTTATTGCCAACCATTTCAGTATGGTATCGGTAGTGCTGCTTTTGTTGTGGTGATGCATATGGTTCACCTTGTGTTGTTCTCCTTTATGTCCGGGCAAAAATACCAGTGCCAGCACCACTACTGCAAAGGCGATATTGAGGAAGAAGGTGTAATTGAGTTGAAAATATTCTTTCTGCATAATAGTGACAGCGCCGCTATGCGGCAGCAGGTGAAATATATCCAGCCCGTAGTGCAGCAATAAGGATGAGATGACCAGTGATACGAACAACAGGAACAGGATGAACAACGACATCTTCCACCCATAATATTTTGCGTTGATCCTTAATACAGGCAGTACTACCAGGTCGCTGAAGATAAATGCCATCACCCCTGCAAAGCTCACCCCCTTGCCATACAGCAGTGCCGCGAGGGGAATGTTTCCCATTGACCCTATAAATGTGAAAAATGCAGCAACAGGCCCTACCAGCACATGTTCCAGCAGTGTAAAAAATGAATAGTCGCCGCCGGTCTTTCCTGAGTTGATGAACAAGGTGCGGAAAAACTCATCGGGTACAAAGGCGGCAATGATACCCGCAATGGTAAACCCTATGGTCACGTCTTTCCATACCATCTGCCACTCCATGTTGAATTGTTTTGCCACCTTAGCCCAGCTTTCGGCGGAGAATAACTTTTGTTTTGCAGGTAGCTCATCATCCTGTGTGTTATCATCCAGCTTATTTCGTGCGGCTGCTACCAGTTTGTCCGGCTTTATGATGCGCACCAGTATATAGCTGAACAGTATCAACAGGATGCCACCCACATATTCGCCCACCAGGAACTGCCAGCCCATGAATATGGAAATGATGATACCCAACTCGATGACCAGGTTGGTAGAGGCCAGCAGGAATGCTATGGATGAAATAAAACTGGCACCTTTTTGAAAGATGGAGCGAGTAGTGGCCAGTGCTGAAAAACTGCACGAACTGCTGATGAACCCGAAAAAAGTGCCCAGTAGTATATCTTTTTTGCCGGACCGTCCCATAGCCTTTTGCATGCGTGCTTCGGTAACGAACACCTGTATGATACTACTTATGAGATACCCGAGTATGAACGCCCATAATGCCATCCAGAAAAAGCCGACAGATGTGTAGGCAGCTTCTCCCCATTTGCTGATTAGATCTTTCATGTGTAGTTGCGTTATGTATATATAACGCCGCCGGGGCTGTTATGTTCAATGTTTCATTTCTTACCCAAAGTCAATGAATGGCGAAACGGGCAGAAATACCTTTGCCCTATCAAACTAAAACACAGAGCAATGACTACTTCAATTAACACAATAGCCAACCCTGTAAAGTATGCCAGGACAGCAGGTTGGCTTTATTTACTTATTGCCATAGCCGGCATGTACAGCATTGGGTATGTACCTGCACAGATAGTAGTGACCGGTGATGCACAGGCTACTGTCGCCAATATCATCTCGAAACAGGGCTTGTACCTTTCCGGTATCACGGGTGATATTATGGTCATGATTATGGAGGTGATGCTTACGGCTATGCTGTACCAAATGTTCAGGAATGTGAACCGCACCATTTCACTCATAGCTGCCTATGCACGTATAGCGATGACCATCGTCATGGGTATCAACCTGTTCAACTACCTGTTACCGTTGATGATACTCAAGGGGGCAGGCTATACCGACACATTCACACAAGAGCAGTTGAATGCCACCTGTATGTTCCTGGTCGAGGCTCACCAATACGGCATTTATATATGGCCGTTGTTTTTTGCACTTCATTTAGTGATGCTGGGTTGGCTGGTGATAAAGTGTGGTTACTATCCTAAATGGTTGGGGTTGCTGATGCTTACGGGCAGCCCGGGTTATGCAGGACATAGCATGATGAATATTACCGGCCTGGATAGTATCGCAGTGGTAGTGAATATCCTGCTGGCAGTATCAGTAGTTGGTGAATTAGGTTTCACCTTCTGGTTGCTGCTAAAGGGTGTGAATACAAAAAGACTTGCGGGTTATGGCTTTTAAAACTGCACCACGCATTATGCTTTGGCGCCAAGAACAAAATACATTTTCAAAAGCCCTTTGTTCTTGGCGCTGTGCTCACCACGGAAGGAGCAGTCGAACTTATCTTTTACCAGCTGATAAGTAGCCTCAGCAATATTTATTTTTCCCGGCTCGCTGTTCTGTTCCATCCTTGCCGCCGTGTTCACAGAGTCGCCCCATATATCGTAGGCAAACTTACGCACCCCCACTATGCCGGCAACTACAGTTCCTGTATTGATGCCTATACGAATTCCGAATGTACGGTCGCCCATTTCTTTTTTTCGTTGTGCCATAAAATCTCTTATTTCAATGGCTGCCTGTACTGTATGTTCAGCATGTTGCGCATCCGGTGACGGCAGGCCTGCTGCCGCGAGGTAAGCGTCTCCTACTGTTTTTATTTTCTCGATGCCATGGCGTTGTGTAATATCGTCGAATACCTTGAAACAGGCATGTAGCTCAGCCACCAGTTCTTCCGGGCTCAGTCTTTCTGACACGGTTGTGAAACTGACAAAATCGGTAAACAGTATGGTTACATTGTCAAAGCGTTTTGCCTGTACATCACCTTTGCTTTTCAGTTCATCAGCTACATGTACCGGTAATATGTTCAATAACAATTTATCTGATTTTTTGCGTTCTTTCATTATTACGAATGAGAACCCTAACAGTACCAGCACAGCGGCAATGCCGGTATACGTATAATTTCTCTGACGGCGGAGCTTTTGCGCAGCACGAACTTTGGAGGCTGCCTGCTGCACACTGTCTGCAGCACGTTGTCTGTCAAAGTCACCCTGCATCATCAGCCGAGTCATTTCTTTGGCTTTGTTGGCACTATACAGGCTGTCTTTCAGGGCTATGAATTGTTTGTAGGCATCAAATGCACGGTCTGTGTGGTGCATGGCTGTCCATGCTATACTCAATTGCTCCCAGGCCTCTTTTTCTTCTTCGCGGGCGCCTGTTTCGCGTGTGATGCTTACAGCTTGTTGCAGGTATTGAACAGCTGTTGCGGGGTCGTGGGTACTGTTGTATATCTTACCCATGATGATATAGGCGTGCGCCAATGCGGGGCGAGTGTTTTTTTGTGTAGCTACTGATATGGCCTGCCTGCAGTATTTCAATGCCTGCCCCGTATTGCCTGTTTTGTAATAAGCATTGGCCATAGAATTCAGCACATCTTCTTCTCCACCCAGCCTCTTTGCATCTTCCAGAGCTTCTTCCAGGTAAGGAATGCCTTTGTCTGCTTCATTTTTCAATACATAACATTTCCCTATGCCAATACCAGCCATGCACTGTATGGTAGAAATGTTCAGTTTTTTGTTGGTAGCCAGTGCCCGGTTGTAGTTGGCAAGCGCTTTATCGTAGTCCTGCATGGCAATGTACACATCGGCCAGAGTTATCTGTAAACCTGCCTTTGTTAACATGAAAGCATCGGGTATATTCTTGTCTGCCAGGATGGTGTCATTCAGTAAAGTGAGCGCCTGTTCATATGCCAGTACTGCTTTTTGATAATCACCCAACTCGTTGTACACCTGGCCCAGGTTGCTCAGGTTGCCCAACAGCTCATCATTGGTCAGCCCGAGTTCTATGATCTTATGATAGAGCGAAATCACTTTGCTGTATTGCCCGAGGTCTTTATATATATGGGCCAGGCCTGAATAGGCTCTTTTCAGCCATTGTACATCACTATTTTTTTGTGCCGACTTCTCCAGCCTTTCGTAATACATAATTGATTCTGTATAGTTGCTCAGGCATACCCAGTTGACTATACCTAACAGTTGCAGAGAGATATAAGCACCTTTTTGCCAGTGAGTTTGTTCTGAGATGGCCAGGGCCTGCCGGGCATATGCCAATCGTTCGTCACAAGGCAATGAAAGTATAAGATTGTCGATCATTTTCACCTTATTACTGTCGTTCGGGGCAGTACCGATCTCTTTTTTTAACGAATCGATGAACTGTTCATTCTTGCTTTGTGCATGCACAAGGTTGGCTGACCCTATCTCAGTTAAGATAATTGCAAGAAATACCAGTTGTTTAAATAATCGCATCCTGTACGGCTATATGCGGAAATTAATAATATTATTTGTAATATTAAATTATCAATACCTGTAACATTCTTTGCCTCTATCCGTAACAGTCTTTATTAATCATAAAACTAACACAACAATGAAAAATAAATGGTATTCATGGTTTGTCAGCCTAAGCATTATCGTTGTATTGTCGGCTTGTGGCGACGCGCAAAATGAAACAAAGGATAATGCAGGCGAAAAGCAGGAGATATCCCGGCCTGCTTTTCTCATGCAACAGTTGAATGTAGCCGGAGCAGGAACTACGGCTACTGCCGCCGGTATTGAATTCGGAGTTATGAGGCCTAAAGCAAGGTTTTGTGACCCCGGTGCAGGCATCTGCGAGATAACAACCGGTATAAGCTCAAGAGGTAGTACAATGAGGGACACTATTTTTATCGACAAGCCCGGCTTTATACAGATGAAGATCAACCTGGATAGCATATCCTCTTTTAACAGTGAGTTCAAAGACTCGCTCATCAAAATTGCCAATGGAGCACACAGTGTAACCGGTGATTATGGAGGTGTGCTCACACTGGCCATGCCGTACACGAGTGAGGATGCAACGATGGAAGCACTAGGCCTGGCGAAACCATTTACCATAGACAATCATTGCCCCATCCTTGCCACCTGGGTTAACAATGACCCCACAACCAATTGTGTTACGTTGACACCGATCGGGGCGCTGAATAACCAGGTTATCAGTGTTGATTTTATTGATGTAATGGGCGAGGGGCATTGCAGGGCAGTTTCCATCGGGTACAATGATGATAATACGATCAATCCCGGCCATTGTACCATACATACTAATTTGCAACGCCCGGCTACTGACACTATTGATATGTATATTGAGGTGTTCATGAATATTAATAATATTGATTCATTGGGGACGGATACAAGGAGACTATTCCCGGATGCGATAACAGCGATAGACTATTACCAGTTCACAGTTGATAATATTTTGACGATGGATGACCCCGTGCTGGCTAAAAAGTTATCTGTACCGCTGGGATGGCAAACACTGCCCGGCAGTGGTATAAGTACCATGTCATACAACGATGGCTGGATAAGCATGATGCTGCACTTTGTTAATCCTAATCGCCCCATATCAACCGATGATTAACGCATAAGCAGAAAGTAACTTGTATATATATAGGGGGCCGAAATGTGGCTCCCTTTTTTGTGAATAGCGAATTATCTCAATTGCACCCCACTAAACTTATGATGATTTTAAGCAAGCCAAGGAGTGTAGTAACACCGGCTGCCGTGCTTACAGCTTTGGTTATTGTTTTGCCAAGGCCGGCTTCAAGTTTAGGTTTAGCGGGTACTGACTTTTTTTGTGTACTATTTGCACGGTAAACCTGTATGAATGTGTCCACAATTTCTTGTTGCTCTTCGCTGGTCATTTCATAGTCACCGCAGTATACGTTGTATACAAATTCCCATTCCACGTCAGTAGCTTGCCATCCTTCTTTGTATTCTGCTGTCCATAATGCCGGCTCATCTGCAACAGCGGACCAGGAATATTTAAAAGCTTTACCTTTTGCGCTGTTCACCCATATGATGTGTTTGTCTGTCCCTGGTTCAGGGTAGGCAACACTTATTAATACACGATACCCATCCCTGGTCATGGTGCGTGTCAACTCATCAACTGTGTTGTTATAGATACTACCTGAAGTGGATGACTGTAACATTGAATGTATAAGTGTCCTGCTATTCAGGAATAAATGTACATAGATAATTTTGTTGCTAAGACCTCTACACCTGCTCTATTAACCCCTTTGCTGCATTTTTTTATCTTTGCATCGGTTGCGTTATTATTCTGCACTTCCTTAATGGGATTTCATTTTCCCCGTTGTATATCTTTTGTGTTGCAGCAGCCGGTTTTGCTAACAGATAGAAAATAATTGTCCATGGCCTGGATAGACATAGTCATATTTGCTGTTTACTTTTTGCTGATGCTTGGAGTGGGTTTTTATTTCCTGCACCGCAACGAGGATGAGCGCGATTACTACACCGGGGGTGGCGACATGAAACCCGGCCATGTAGGTCTGAGCGTTGTAGCTACAGATGTAGGTGGCGGTTTCTCAATCGGGCTGGGTGGTTTGGGCTTTACAATGGGTTTGTCAGGTTCATGGTTGTTGTTTACCGGTTTGATAGGCGCATGGATAAGTGCTGCTTTGCTGATACCCAAGGTATTTGACTGGCAGAAGTCGCACGGCAAACATTTTCTTACGCTGCCACAGGTGTTTGGTTTCCTGTATGATAAGCGTGTGGCTTTTGTAGCGGCAATCATCAGCATTGTGGGTTATACAGGTTTCACCAGTTCGCAATTGCTGGCGGGCGCCAAACTTACCTCCGCCACATTTCCGGAAATGAGCACGCAGGAGATGTTGTGGATCATGGGAGCTATAGCCGTAGGATATACCATGATGGGTGGTATGAAGGCTGTGATATATACCGATACGATACAATGGATCATACTGTTGACAGGTTTGATGGGCATCGCCATCCCCATGACATGGATAGCCCTTGGTGGTATGGATGGTATCCGTCCTTACCTGACCGATGATATGCTCAGCCTCGCCAATATCACCTGGCAGGATATCGTCAACTGGACGGTAACAGTAGTACCCATCTGGTTTGTAGGTATGACCTTATACCAGCGCATATTTGCCTGTAAAGATGTGAAGACGGCACGTAAGGCATGGTATATAGCAGGCGTGCTGGAATGGCCTTTTATGGCGTTCACGGGTGTGTTGCTGGGAATGCTGGCTAATGTGGCGATACAGAAAGGTGTAGTACCCGGTGGTATGATAGCGGACAGTGAACTGGGATTGCCCATGCTTATAAAGAATATCCTCCCCGCTGGACTTACAGGACTGGTACTGGCGGCATATTTTTCGGCTGTGCTTTCGACGGCTGATAGCTGCCTGATGGCAGCTTCCGGCAGCGTTGTAGGCGACATTGTGCCTCGCGGTATGAAAGGTCAACACAAGCAGGTGGTTCGTTTTTCGCAGGTGAGCACATTGGCCATTGGCGTATTTGCCATACTACTGGCATCGGTTATGGAGAATGTACTGCAACTGATGTTGTATGCCTACTCGTTTATGGTGTCCGGCCTGTGTGTACCTGTGTTGGCAGCGGTATTTGTAAAAAAGCGTTACCCCCAGCCCGCGTTCGTTAGTATGGTAGTTGGCGGTGTGCTTACCATCTCGCTCATTATTTCAGGTGTCAGTTTGCCATGGGGGTTAGACGCTAATATATTCGGCCTGAGTGCGGCTGCATTGAGTTATGTAATAGTTCATCAGCTGTTTGATAAAGAATAAGTCAGTATATGTGTTGTATTCAGTTTGCTAAGCTGGAATACATAACAGGCCAAAAAAATGTGTATATTTATCATATAACTGGATCACATATGAATAAATTCCTTCTTTGCGGGCTCATGTTATTAATATGTTCTGTTGGCCGTACCCAGGTCAACATGGTGCCTAACGGTAACTTTGAATACTACACAACTTGTCCTAACAGCCTGTCTCAAACGGCAAATTGCACAGGTTGGTCGTCATGGACAAACGGCACCTCTGACTACTTTAATACCTGCTCATCAGGAGGTGTATCCGTACCGAGTAACACATTCGGTTACCAGCAACCCGCCAGCGGCAATGCATATGTGGGCGGTTATCAGAATGCTACACCCACAGCCAGTCCGTACAAAGAGTATATCACCAGGCCTATAATCCCTTTGCAGGTTGGGGTAGCGTACGAGGTGTCCATATCAGTGTCTTTGGCTAATATTTATGGCGCAGTGGGTGTAGATGATATTGGTATTTATTTTTACATAGGTGCGCCAACATTTAATACTATTACTACGCGGATGCAGGTAGTACCCCAGGTTGAATTCTCAGGCAATGGTGCTTATGCTGATACCATGAACTGGGTACGCCTGGTTAAGACCTTCGTAGCGGATTCGGCTTATACCAATATCGCCATAGGTTCATTCAAAGATCCCAGTCTTGTAGTGACACAGCAGGTGGGTAGCGGCACTACGTCCTATTATTACTTCGACTCTGTAGTAGTTAAGCCATCTGATTCGGTAAATTTTATCATGCCTGACACCTTGAAATGTGCCGGCGATTCTTTTGATCTGCAATATTTTGTTTCATCGCCCGGTGTCTTTGGTTCGGGAAATGTATTCTCTGCGCAACTCTCAGACCCGACTGGTAATTTTACCAACGATACCACGAATATAGTAGGCACAGATACCTCTAAAACCAATGGCGTTATTCATTGCAAAATACCATTGACCATTGCCCCCGGCACGCAATACAGGATAAGGCTGCTTTCCAGCAAACCTAAGTATGCATCGAAAGAAAGTTTGAAAGATATTACTATCGGGGTGCACCCGCAGGATCTTACAGCAACGGTTGGAATGCCATTATGCGAAGGTGATGCGATCAACCTGGATGTGTCCACTTCAACCGGCAATGTCAACTATAAATGGACCGGGCCTGCCGGATTTACATCAACGTTACAGTCACCATCCATAGCAGGTGCTGCCGATACCAACAACGGATATTATATTGTTACTGCTTCTGTGTACCACTGTACATCCATTGACAGTGTTGAAGTAGCTATTTCGCGCTACCCGGTGGTGAGCTTAACCAATAATTCTCCTATTTGCGTGGATAGTACACTCAAGCTGACAGCTATTGCAGATATGCCGGGGCTGTCATATACCTGGACGGGCCCGGGAGGTTTCTCCTCCGGTGGATCATCAGTCTCAATTGACAACAGTACGCTGGCTAATGCCGGAGCTTACACCCTTGTGGCCAGCAATAACGGTTGCGAAGTGAAGCTTGACGCTGATGTGAAGATCGTGAGTATTGATTTTGACCTGGGCAATGATGCATTCCTGTGCAATGGGGAGACCATTACCCTCGTAGTTGATTCAATAGAAGGAAGCTACTTATGGCAGGATGGCAGTACTGATACTATGTATACGGTAACAGAGGCCGGCCGATATGAGCTCTCCATATCAAATCCAGTTTGTGGTGTGGTTACTCATCACGTAGACGTAAGCTATGAAAAATGCGAGTGTGAACCGTTCGTACCCAATGCATTTACGCCTAATAACGACGGGCTGAACGATAAAGTGAAACCGATACTGGATTGCAACGTAACTGAATACAAATTCATTATAGTTAACCGATTTGGTGAGGTCATGTTTAAAAGTACTACACCCGGCGAAGCCTGGGATGGGGTATATAAAGGTCAGCGGGCAGAATTAAGTACTTATTATTACCTTTTGCAACTGACGGGGCCAAGAGACAAACATTTTCAGTTTAAAGGAGACATCATATTGATACGATAAAACAAAGCCCCGCGACTGCGGGGCTTTGTTTTATGAAATGATCTACTGATAAAACTCTTCCAGGTATTTAAGTAACACTTCTGTTGAATACGGATACTGTTCCTTCCTGTAGCGTTGGTAAAGTTCTGTATCGCCAAATATCTCTTTCATGTATTTGGGGTCAGCAAAATAGTATTTCCTGTTTACCAGGTCTATTACGTAATTGTATTTTGCCCCGGCCTGTGCCATACCTGCCATTGCTCCGCCTACCAAGCCAAACATCAGGCCTGCTCCTACTACTGCACCGTTATTATTCATAAGGCTTGATGGGCCGGATACAAAAAATATATAACGCTCGTTTCTGAAAAAGGAGAGTGAATACCATTTGTCTCTCAGGTAATGGCAGTTAACAAACAGGCTGTCATTACGCTCTACCAGGAAGTATTCTTTCTTAAGCTTCTTGTTGATGTTATTGTCATAGGGGCTGTATATCTTATATTCAGCACCACCGCCTGCAATTATCGATCCCCTGCTTCTGGGCTCAATGATAAGATTTGAAGCAACAGGTGTCTTTTCTATATAGTCTATGGTTTTAGGATATATGAAAGCTTCAGCCTGCGCATGAGCACAGGCTGAAGATATGATCAATATAGAAGTGAGAGTTAATTTGAGCATATAGGTTGTTATCGACATTAAAACTCCGCATTGCCCGGTGTACGCGGGAATGGTATTACATCGCGAATATTGGTCATGCCGGTCACGAATAATACCATACGCTCAAAGCCAAGACCAAAGCCAGCGTGCGGCACTGTGCCGAAACGACGTGTGTCTAAGTACCAGTACATTTCTTCGGTAGGTATGTGCATCTCCTTCATGCGTTGGGTAAGCTTGTCCAGGCGTTCTTCACGTTGCGATCCACCTACTATCTCGCCAATGCCCGGTGCCAGTATATCCATAGCGGCAACGGTCTTTCCGTCATCGTTCTGGCGCATGTAGAAGGCTTTGATGTCTTTAGGGTAATCTGTAACAACAACAGGCTTCTTGAAATGCTTTTCTACCAGGTAGCGCTCGTGCTCGCTCTGCATATCTATACCCCAGCTCACCTCGTACTGGAATTGCTTTTTCTTGTATGGTTTCGATTGCATCAGGATATCTATCGCTTCGGTATAGGTGATGCGTTCAAACTTGTTATTCAGCACAAACTCCAGCTTTTCTAACAGGCCCATTTCGCTGCGCTCGTTGGCAGGTTTCTGGCTTTCTTCCGTTTTCAGGCGTTCAGCAAGAAACTCAAGGTCGTCGCGGTTATTATCCAATGCATACTGAATGATGTATTTCAGCAGGTCTTCAGCCAGGTCGGCATTGGCATGTATATCATTGAATGCTACTTCCGGTTCTATCATCCAGAACTCTGCCAGGTGACGAGCCGTATTCGAATTCTCTGCACGGAAAGTTGGTCCGAAGGTGTATACTTCGCTCAAAGCCATCGCACCCAGTTCCGCTTCCAGTTGTCCACTGACGGTCAGGTTGGTAGCACGCTCAAAGAAGTCTTCCTTAAAGTCCACGTTGCCGTCTTCGTCTCTCGGCGTATTGTCAAAAGGTAAGGTGGTCACCTTGAACATTTCGCCCGCTCCTTCCGCATCACTTGCTGTAACGATAGGTGTATGCAGGTACACGAAACCACGGTCGTTGAAGAATTTATGTATGGCAAAAGCCAGGCTGTGACGTACACGGAATACTGCCCCGAATGTATTGGTACGGAATCGCAGGTGCGCTATCTCGCGCAGGTATTCCAGGCTGGGACGGTTCTTCAGTTGCAGCGGATATGACTCAGGGTCGCAGGCACCGTATAATTCTACGTCTGTTGCTATTACCTCTACCTTTTGTCCTTTACCCTGCGAGGCTACTACTTGTCCGTTGATATTAAGGGCTGCGCCTGCTGTAATATTTTTCAGCAATTGTTCATCCATCTGCTCGCTGTCTATCACAACCTGCAGGCTGTCCATACAAGAGCCGTCATTAATAGTGATGAACTTATTGTTACGGAATGAGCGTACCCATCCTTTTATGTTCACGGCATAATCTGCCTTATCACTCAGCAGTACCTCTTTTATCTTTGTACGTTTCATAAAACTGTGGTCCATCCGCCCCGGCGGTGGTTTATGTTATTGAATTATTTATCGAAAAATAAGTATTTGACAGCAACTACGATCATAAATATGGCGAATATCCGCTTAACTACCACACTATCCAGGTCTAGCACTACTTTACTACCCAGGTAGCTGCCCAGTACAAAAGACACGCATAATATTGCTGCAACTTTCATGTCTATCAGCCCGGCTTTGTGATAATTGATAACACCCAGGATACCAATAGGGGGTAGCAACATAGCGAGGGATGTTCCCTGTGCCATTTTTTGAGACATACCGAATATAAACACCATAGCAGGTACAATAACTATTCCGCCGCCTATACCTACCATGCTTGACATGAAGCCTGCCAGCATACCTATCGCCAGTATGCCTATTATATAACCTATGCTCATTTTATGTGTAGTTTTTGGTTTATTCATTTTCTTCTTCTGTACCGAATTTAGCGGTATAGTCGTTGATGCTGTGCATCAGTATTTTCTTGGCCAGTCGCTGCCCTTCAAACTCTTCTATCTTCACTACTTTATTCTCCAGTGTCTTATACTCTTCGAAAAAGTGGCGCAGCTCATCAATAAAGTGTGAAGGTAATTCACTTATATCATTAATATGTGCCACGCTCATGTCGTTAATAGCCACTGCTATCAGCTTATCATCAGCCTCACCCTGGTCCAGCATGCGCATCACGCCTATTATTTTAGCATCCACCAGGCTCATCGGGTGCATGGTGATTTGTGATAATACGAGGATGTCCAGCGGGTCTTTATCGTCGCAATAGGTGCGTGGGATAAAGCCGTAATTGGCCGGGTAATACACGGAAGAGTATAATACACGGTCCAGTTTTAACATCCCGGTTTCCTTATCCAGCTCATATTTGGCCCTGGATCCTTTGGGTATTTCTATTACTGCTGTAACTGTTTCAGGCACATTCTCACCATAACTCACTGAGTGCCAGGGGTTGAAATTCATCTGTATTTAAGTTTAGGCTGCAAAGGTAAATGTTAAAATCGCTAAAGGGACTAAGAATGACTAATAAAAAACAATACCTTGGCAAACATTTCGTTGTTAAAAGAACGTTTGCAGGGCTGCAATGTCACGGGTGTGTAAGTCTCTATTAAGTTTATGAGAAAAATTACATACCCAAGTTGATTTTTTAAAACGACCATCTATCTTTGCAAGCATTCGTCAACATATTGATTAAATTAGTAAACTAAACTAAAAACTAATAAAAACCAGAATTATGGCAGAAGTAAAATCAGCCGGAAGCAAGTCGCAAGGTTCACGTGCAGGGCAACCAAAAAATTCAAATGATCTTTTGAAGAACTTTTTGGTGATAGTGGCTATGATAGCTATCGCAGAATTAATATTCTTTTTCGTGTTAGGTAGCCCGAGCAACTTCCTGGATGAGGAGATGCACAAGCCTAAGAACATGTTGGGTAATATGTTTTTGGGTGGTTTCGTAGTACCTATATTGATGGGTACAGCTCTTACATTATTCTATTATGTATTTGAGCGTGCAATGACCATTTTCAAAGCTAAAGGAAAAATGGGTGCTACTGAATTTGTACGTAAAGTACAGTATCACCTGGCTAATAAGAACCTGGATGCAGCCGTTGCAGAGTGCGACAAGCAAGCAGGTAGCGTAGGTAATGTAATGCGTGCCGGTCTGCTGAAATACCGCGAAATGATAGACAACCACGAGCTGGAAACTGAGCAGAAGAAAGCTGCTATCCAGGAGTCTATCGAAGAAGCTACAGCACTGGAACTGCCTGTCCTGGAAAAGAACCTGGTATTCCTGTCTACTATCGCATCGGTAGCTACACTGGTAGGTCTGTTCGGTACAGTACTGGGTATGATCCGTGCCTTCTCGGCCATGGCAACAGCAGGTGCTCCTGATGGTGCTGCACTGGCAGCAGGTATCTCTGAGGCCTTGATCAATACAGCCCTGGGTATCGGTACTTCAGCTATCGCGATCATTTCATACAACTTCTTTACCACTATTATAGATGGTATCACATTTGGTATTGATGAAAGCGGTTTCACACTGACCCAAAACTTCGTAGCTAACTATAAGTAATAGTTATCTGCCTGATAGTAAATCGTGATTGAGTGGATGCGTGGAAAATGCATGAAACTGAATCTTATTAATTGAACAGTGTAGAACAATACAGATGGGAAAATTAAAAATGCCTCGCAAGAGTACGAATGTGGACATGACCGCAATGTGTGACGTTGCGTTCCTGCTGCTGACGTTCTTCATGCTGGCTACACAATTCAAGCCTGATGAGCCGGTGACGGTAGTTACCCCGAATTCTATTTCGGAAATACCATTGCCTGATGCGGACATCATGCTGATAACAGTTGACCCCAGCGGACGTATCTTTTTCTCGATAGATAACCAGGTAGTACGCCAGGACCTGATCAACAAACTGGATGAAATGAAAGGGCTGAACCTGACTGCCGACGAGAAGAATGCCTTCACGCTCGGCGCTTCAATAGGTGTACCTTTCAACCAGTTGAAATCATACCTGGGCGCCAAGCCGGATGTACAGGGAGAAATGGATAAGACCGTACCGGGAATACCAACAGATACTACGGTGACTTCTGAAAAGAATGAGCTGGCGCTCTGGATAAAAGAGGCCCGTTATTCCAACCCCAAACTACGTATAACTATCAAGGCCGATGGTAAAGCATCGTATCCTGACATAAAGAAAGTGATAGGTACGCTTGAAGGATGGAAGATATTCAAGTTCAACCTGATCACCGGTCTGAAAGCCGTACCTCCGGGTACCGCCAAGTATGACGAGGTGATGAAAGGAATGACTACAGAACAATAAACTATTTGTAAATACTTAAAAGCTTAGTTCCATGGCAGAAATGGAAGTCGCCGACAAGGGTGGCAAGAAGAAAGGCCCGGGGGTCAAGAAAGGGAAGAAACTATCCACCCGTGTGGATCTGACGCCGATGGTGGATCTGGGTTTCCTTCTGATCACGTTCTTCATGTTTACAACTACATTGTCTAAACCAAAGACAATGGAGATAAACATGCCATATAAGGATGAGAATATCCAGGAGGAGGACGAGACCAAGATCAAGGAAAGTACAGCCCTGACCATACTTTTAAGCAAAAAGCACAGGGTATATTACTACGAGGGTATGGGTACAGACCCGGAAACTGCTCCTGAAGTAAAGGTAACCACCTTCAAACCACAGGATGGCATCAGGGATGTGATCATTGACAAGAGGAAAAAGGTGGACGACCTGAAACGTACAGGAGCACTGGGCGAAAAGGACAAAACAACTATCCTGATAAAGCCCGACTCTAATAGTACGTACGAAGATATGGTGAACATACTGGATGAAATGGCCATTAATGATATCAGGGTATATGCCATAGTAGATATCACTGATGTGGACAGGGAATTTATCCATGAAACCGAACAGGCCAACGGTCAATAATAACAGTTGTGGAATTGCAGCGCTTTCCGCATCATAATAAATAAAAACATTACTGAAAATGGATGTTAATAAAATACTGAACAGCGACTACCTCGATATTCTTTTCGAGGGCCGTAACAAAGCTTACGGTGCGTATGAGCTGCGCAAGAACTATCCTAAGCGTATGATGAGGTCTATGTTCATCATCCTGGGTATAGGCGTAGTGGTTGCTGCTGCAGCTATAGTATCAAAACTGAAGCCTGCCGAGAAACAAAGGGAGGCTATAACGCAGGAAGTGGTACTGGCTGAGCCGCCACCAATTGACCCTAACGAACCACCACCACCGCCACCACCACCGCCTCCTCCCCCGGTGAAACCAACGGTTAAGTTCACACCGCCGGTAATTGAGAAGGATGAAGATGTGGCTGAGGATGAAGTACCGCCTGAACAGGAAGAACTGAAGGATGCAAGCGCAGGCCTGAAAGATATACAAGGTGACCCGAACGCATTGGATCCGGGTATCGTTGATCCGGGACCGGGTACAGGTGTGGTAGAACAGAAAGCTCCTGAGGTGTTTACTTATGTTGAGCAGATGCCGGAACCTCCGTATAATGTGTATGAGTACATGGCGAAAAACACCAAGTATCCGCAGGTGGCCAAAGAGAGTGGTATCTCAGGCCGTGTTGCTGTGAAGTTTGTCGTAAATGAAGATGGTTCTATCTCAGGCGTTGAAGTAGCAGGCAACCGCCGTTTGGGTGGAGGCCTTGAAGAAGAAGCTGTGCGTGTGGTTAAGAGTTTCCCTAAGTGGAAACCGGGTAAACAAAACGGACGTGCCGTAAAAGTTTACTACACACTACCGGTGACATTCAAGCTTGAGTAACAGCATATAACAGATATTTCATAAAAAAGCAGTCACGTATTTGTGACTGCTTTTTTATTGTGTAAAGTACCTGGTCTATCAGAATGGATCAGAGAACCTTTCATCTGTAGCCAATGTTCTATCTGTCAACGTTTTCAGAAAAGCCACAAGATCAGATTTATCTTTCTGGGACAACCTCAATCCTGTATTGGTTGTGGCTTGCAATGCCGGGTCGAGCGTAGCAGAAGATTTAATGCCATTGTTATAATGATCTACTACTTCTTCAAGCGTTTTGAACCGGCCATCGTGCATATAAGGCGCCGTCAATTCAATATTCCTCAATGAGGGTACTTTGAATTTTGCACGGTCAGACATCATCATGCTTGTTTTTTCTCTACCATTGTCCATAGCCATGCCTTCTGCATCAAGACCATTGTTTATATACTTGTTATTCGCAAAATTGAATCCGCTATGACAGTGCGCACAATCAGCACCCGACTGGTTAGGCAAAAACTCATTATATTCCATAAAGAATAGTTGTCTGCCGTGTTCTTCCTCTGCGGTCAGTGTTGCTTCCCCGGCGAGATATTTATCATATTTAGATTGGTTGGAGATGATCGTATTCATGAACTGCTCCATTGCCAGCGACATTTTTTCAGGAGTTACCTCCTCGTTGCCAAATGCACGGAAGAACTGGTTCCGGTACATCTCGCTTGCCGATAACTTGGCTACTACGTTATCAAGGGTTTCGTTCATTTCCAGCTCGTCTTGTATAGGTTTCAGAGATTGGTCGCGCAGCAGGTGTGCCCTGCCATCCCAGAAAAACTCATTAGTATGCCATGCTGTATTAAATACACTCATGGCTTGTCTTTTGCCCGGCAGATCGCGTACGCCGATAGAAAAACGGGCAGTATCTGTAAACCCATGAGATTGCAAGTGGCAACCGGCACAGGCCAGGCTGCCGTCTTGTGACAACATCTTTTCATAAAAAAGCATACGCCCGAGTTTTACCCCTTGCACGGTTGGCGGGTTGTCGTTAAAAACCGGCATAGGAAATTTTCCCGGGTTGAAATCGTATAAAGTCTGATCGAATGTTACATCCTCAGTTGTGGGTACTTCCGGGTCTTTCTTACATTGTGTTAAAAGCAAGAAGGCCAGGATAGATAAACTTAGAAAACGGCTTTTATTTATTTTCATAATAATGTTTTTTGTTGTTAATAAATTCTACATCAGTAAGTGTATTCAGAAAGGCAATAAGATCTTTCTGTTCCTGCATAGTGAGCCCCAAGGGCTGTATAAGGGGGCTTTTGTTCAGGTGTGGTCTGCCCCCGGAGTTATAATGTTTAACAACTTCTTCAAGACTGTTTAGCGAACCATCGTGCATATATGGAGCTGTCAAGGCAATATTCCTGAGTGTAGGCACTTTGAATAATGCATTATCCTCTGCTTTGCCGGTAAGCCGCTGCCTGCCGGGGTCTGCATATTCTGTATACAACCCGTTGTTCTTAAAGCTATAGTCAGTAAAATTGAATCCTGAGTGGCAACTGCTGCAATTGGTTCGCGTGCTGAAAAATAGTTTCATACCACGTACTGCTGCGTCAGAAACACCTCTCCTGTCTCCACGGTGCTCGTATTTGTCATATGGACTATTGCCGCTCACCATTGTTCTTTCAAATGTGGCAATGGCACGTGTTATTACATACGGGTCAGGATCACGATCAAAGGCCTCCCTGCTCATTTGTACATATTCAGGTATCTCATTAAGCAGCGTTGCGATATCTACAATATTAAAATCAAACTCGTCATGCTCTTGTATCGGCACCAATATCTGCATCTCTAATGTGGCCACACCACCTGCTCTCGTGTAGTAAGGCTGGTAGGCTACATTTGCAAGAGTTGGGGCGTTTTGTCTACCTGGAAGCCCGCCGACACCTATGCTTTTGGCGATGTTGTCGCTGAATGCAATATCTGCTTTATGGCAGGAAGCGCAGCTTATTGTATTGTCCCTTGATAATCTCTTATCATAGAACAATTGTTTACCCAATTCCCATTTCTCTGTTGAGTATTGATTCTCTTCCGGGAACGGGATAGCAGGAAACCACGCAGGAACGTCACTTGATGACATAACAACCCCTGTAACCTTGTTCTCCTTCTTAGAACAAGAAGCAGAGAACAAGGTTACAAAAGGAATACATAATAGTATTATAAGACGAACCTGTCTCATAATAGCTTATAGTATGTGTACTTTCCTGTTTATTGTACTGCCATCTGCAGACAGGACTTTTACAAAATACAACCCGCTATTTTGCAGCTGTACATTGACAACATCAGTACCGGCAGCTACATGCAGTTGTTGCACAGTACGGCCTTGTATATCTGTAATTAATACATCAGCTGTGCTTTGCAGGTTATTAAAGGCAAACGAAACATTGTGGTTATAAGAGGGATTAGGATAAATACTAACCTCCTCACCAACTGCTGCAACATTGTTAACAGAAACCGGGAAACCTGGTGAGAATACACCTGTATTGAAGTTATTCAACAACTTCACCTCATCAGCGCCATCGCCGTGTGCTATCAATCCTGCAGATACATCAATACCTTTCAGTGCATTTGTATAATCAGCATTCAGTGCAATGATGATCTTACCACCTTTCATTACACCGGTAGTAGTAATGCTGGTTTTCATATAATTCTGATCGCCCAATGCATGTATCTCATATGTCTGGTTCATACCGCTTCCTGATTTACCTTCCATGGCTACGAAACGATAACCTGAAGCCCAGCCCCAGTGCATAGACGGTGATTTTGGAGCAAGCGGACCTGATTGTAACGACGGGTCAGCATGATTGATAGGCGTATCTACACCTATATAGAATGATATCTCTTCAACATTGGTAATATTGAAAGAGCCGAGTGCGTCAGTTACATCCTGGCTACCATTTGCCAGTATATAGTGATTAGCCACATCGGTGGTCATGCCGCCATCGTGTTTGATCTGTATCTTGGATATGTAGTATTCTATCCGGGTAACATTGAAATCATTACCAAGATTATTTTTTGTGCTGTTATTAAACGCAAATGTTCCTCCACTAAGTTTGTGAGTTATATGTAATTCAACTTGAGTTTGAGCAAATGCGGATGTAAATCCTGCCAATAGCAGCAGTAGTAAAATATTAATATTTTTCATAATTAATTGATTTTAAAGAATAATGAACAGAATTGCATACCTATATCAATAAAGGCATGCATAAGATGAATACTATTCTTTAGTATCAAATAAGAAAAACACAATTCACAAGATGGTTCCGGAGATTACCGAAAAGTAAAGGAGGTGGGTGCGGTATAGGAAATACTCTTAAGAGCCGTTGTAGTACCTGACCAGGTTGTATATATGAAAAAGAATTATTGAGTACTTTTTCTACAAATTTGGCCGAAACCGCCAGTTTTTTTGCAATTGACTGGTCGTCAATGTTGTACTTTACCTCCTTATCAGTGCAGCAACAGTGTGATTTTTTCCCTTTTTTGCCGCAGCAAACCTTGTCCTTACCATTGTTAATAGTAACATATTTAAGCTTTTTGCCACAATGATGAAAGGATACAGAAATTTCCGTAAGTCCTAAGAGGTAGAGGCAAGCTACTAATATGACAAGTATATGTTTCATTAATGCAATACGAATATACTAAATAATAAAATAAATGTCTTTGCGACACATAATTTACGCGTCGGGCTATAACCTGAAAATAATGGCCGTTTTCAAAAGTTTTAAGAAACAATTATACATACGGTAACTATAAGATATTACTTTTGTTGACTGTAATACACAACACATACTAATAACACGTACATGAAGAATTTATCAATACTGTTCAGCACTTTGGCATTTGTGGGTGTTCTGGCACTTTTCGGGCTGAGAATGTCTGAACATAAGAGCGGAGCTACACAAGGTGCTGCTGATAAAGAGCAAAGCACCAACACGGATACCAGGGGACGCATAGCGTATGTAAACATAGACAGCCTGGAGGCCAGGTATGAATACCTGAAAAATAAGAAAGCTGATTTTGAAGAGCGTAAGAAAGGTATGAGCAATGAGCTGGAGCGTTCTCAGAGACAGTTTCAACAAGATTACCAGTCAGCAGAACGTAAAGCGCAGGCCGGTACGCTTACCGAGGCTGAATACCAGTCGACAGCTAAAAGGCTGCAGCAAATGAAACAGAGCCTGGAAGCAAGAGAAGCTGCCCTGACAGAGAAACTATTGGCAGAGCAGGACGAGTTCAACAAAGACCTGCAGCAACGATTAGATAATTTCCTGGCAGACTATAACAAGGACAAGCATTACGATTATATCCTTTCTTACAGTAAGTCTGTAGGCCTGATCATGCTGGTAAACGAGGAGCTTGATATAACAGATGAAGTAGTGGCCGGAATGAATGAACTGTATGCCAAAGAGGCTACAAAGGAGAATAAAGACACAAAGAAGAAAAATAAATAGTATTTTTCTAAGCAAAACTACATGCTTTGGAAAATAATAAAGAACATTTTCACAGGTCGTTAAGCCTGCTCGACGGTACTTTACTCGTCATAGGCTCAATGATAGGTTCCGGTATTTTTATTGTAAGCGCCGATATAGCCCGCAATGTAGGTAGTGCAGGCTGGTTGATAGCCGTATGGCTGATATCAGGTTTCATCACATTGTCTGCTGCACTTAGCTACGGCGAGTTGAGCGGTATGTTTCCCAAGGCTGGCGGGCAGTATGTATACCTGCGCGAAGCTTTCGGCAAGTTGTATGGTTTCCTGTATGGCTGGTCGTTCTTTGCTGTCATACAAACAGGTACTATTGCGGCGGTAGGTGTGGCTTTTGCTAAATATACAGGCTACTTCATTCCCGCACTGGGCGAAGATAATATCCTGCTGACCATAGGTTCATTTACTATTTCTGCTGCCCAGATGCTGGGTATAGCCAGTATATTCCTGCTTACCTACATCAATAGCCGTGGGGTAGAGAATGGTAAATGGATACAGTTCTTTTTTACATTCGCCAAAGTTGTGGCTCTTATCGGGTTGATCATATTCGGGTTATTGTTGTTCAAAGATGGTGCGGCGTGGAAGGACAACTGGAGTGACCCGTGGTTTGCTATGAAACTTGATTTCACTCCTGAAGCGATCACCCGTCAAAGTCTATCAGGTATGGCGCTTGTTGCGGGGCTGGGTGTAGCTATGGTCGGTGGGCTGTTCTCCAGCGATGCATGGAATAACGTGACCTTTATAGCCGGTGAAATAAAAAAGCCTGAGCGTAATATCGGTCTCAGTCTTTTCCTGGGCACACTTGTGGTAACGATATTGTATGTATCAATGAACTTCATGTACCTGAATACACTGACCATAAGCGAAATAGCCAATGCTCCTGCCGACCGTATTGCAGTAGCAGCGGCTGAAAAAATATTTTCGGGTATGGGAGCGGCTATTATTGCCGGCCTTATCATGGTATCAACCTTCGGTTGCAACAACGGTCTGATACTATCCGGTGCCAGGGTATATTATACCATGGCCAAAGATGGTTTCTTTATACCATCAGCAGGTCACTTGAACAGTAAAGGCGTACCTGCCAAAGCCTTGTGGATGCAATGTATATGGGCATCGGTATTGTGCCTGAGCGGTACCTACGGACAGTTGCTGGACTACCTGATATTCACGGCATTGCTTTTCTACATCATGACCATTGCAGGTATATTCAAGCTACGCAAAACACAGCCCGACCTGCCAAGGCCATATAAAGCATTCGGTTATCCCGTTGTGCCGATATTGTATATCATCATGGCTGCGGCTATATGCCTGGTATTGTTGAAAGACAGGACCAGCACCGCAGGCTGGGGATTATTTATTGTACTATTGGGCGTGCCGGTATATTATTACCTGAATAAGCGTGGATTGAAAACCAAATGAAGAAAGAAGAACTGACAAGGCTGTTTAAGAAGATGAGTGACCTGCACGTAGTGGTGGTGGGCGACGTGATGCTGGATAACTACTGGTGGGGTGATGTAGACCGTGTTTCGCCGGAAGCACCTGTACCCGTAGTGATGCTGAAAAAACGGGAGAGCCGGATGGGCGGTGCAGCCAACGTGGCGATGAATTGCAAAGCGCTGGGTGCAAAAGTAACCCTCGCCAGTGTAGTGGGCAAAGATCATGAAGGACACCAACTGAAAGATATGGCGGAGCATGAGGGGATAGATACCTCGCTGCTGATGCTGGGCAACGACCGTATCACTACTACCAAGACGCGTATCATGAGCCGCAGCCAGCATATACTGCGTATGGACGATGAGACCACCGAAGAGCTGAGCACGAAAGATGAACATCCTTTTATAGACAAACTGCTGAAGTACCTACAAATGCAGAAACCGGATGTACTCATATTTGAAGATTATAATAAAGGGGTACTGAAAGAGAACGTGATAGAAAGGACGATCAACCATTGCCGGGAAATTGGGATGGTAGTGGCGGTAGACCCGAAGAAAAAGAATTTCCTCTCCTATAAAGGAGTGACGATTTTTAAGCCTAACCTGAAAGAAGTACGCGAAGGCCTGAACATTCCGCTGAGCAATGTAAACAAGGCAAATATGGATAAGGTGCACAAAGAGTTGCAGGCAGCATTGCATCATGATATCACATTCGTTACCCTGTCAGAAAAAGGGGTATATTATGGCAATTCCGGTTCTGAACTGTTACCATCGCACCTGAGGAGTATTGCTGATGTATCAGGAGCAGGTGATACCGTTATTGCTACCGCATCTATTGTTTATGCACTCACAAAGGATCCTTCTGTTATGGCTAAGGTATCTAATATCGCAGGTGGACTGGTGTGCGAGGATGTTGGTGTAGTGCCGATCAACAAAAAGCGGTTGATGGAAGAATGTGTTAGATTGCTGGGAGAATAGCTTATTCTTCCCCGGTCAGCACATATATATCAGGTAGGTTGCGACCCTGCTCGTCATAATCCATTCCGTATCCAACCACAAATTTATCAGGTATCTCAAAGCCGGTATAGTCAATATGTACATGATGTGTTCTTGCCGAAGGCTTTGACAACAGCGATACTAATTTTACAGATGCAGGACCGGCAGAAGTAATATGCGGTATCAATTCATGTAATGTTCTTCCCGTGTCTATGATATCTTCAACCAGTATGATATGCCTGTGCTCAATACCGGCTTCCAGGTTGTGTTGTATAGTGACATTGCCGGTTGACTGAGTGCCGGCATAGGAACTGACACGAATAAATGCAATTTCAGCAGGGATATTTATTTGCCGGAAAAGGTCGGCGGAGAAGATGAAAGCGCCGTTAAGCAAGCAGATAAATAAAGGATTCTTGTTTGTATAGTCCTGTTCTATCTGCTTGCCTAATTCGCCTACTTTTTCATTAATGCGTTCTTTGCTGATGTATGGCTCGAACGTTTTATCATTGAGAATGATACTACCCATGCGCAAATTTACTGTTTCACGCGCAGGTTCTGCCCTTCTTTTATAGCGTCAAAATCCAGCCCGTTCCAGTCCATCAATTGCCTGATAGTAATACCATGTTTTTTGGCAATGGTATAAGCAGTATCGCCTCGTTTTACCAGGTAATATTTGCTTGGATCATAATTCTGTTGCGGTTGTTGTGCCTGGTATTGCTGGCCCTGTTGCTGATATGCGGGTTGCTGATACTGGTTCTGTGCCTGGTATTGTTGTTGCGGCAGCTGATATTGCTGTTGATATTGCGGCTGCGCAGGCTGTTGGTATTGCGATTGTTGTGCCTGGTATTGCTGTTGTGGTTGTTGATATTGTTGTTGCGCAGGCTGTTGGTATTGTTGCTGCCTGTTGTAGTTGTTTTGCTGGTATTGTTGTGTGCGCTGCTGTTGTTGATATTGGGGTTGTTGTTGTTGCGGCTGCTGGTAACGCTGCGTGTTTTGTCGTCCGCCGTTACCGTTGTCAGCATATATAACATTATCAAACTGCTCCTTCAGCATATCCAGTTCTGTTTTAGGTTTTTGGGGTTGCTGCACAGGTTTAGCTGCTACCGGTTGCTGTTCCTCTTCTTCCTTCTTTTTTCTTCTTTCTTCCTTTCTCAGTTCGCGTGCAGATTTTTCTTCTACAGGCTGCTGTGCTGCCGGGTTGGGTTTAACGTTGGTTGTATTGCTGCTGTATGAATATTGCTGCCTGTTGTATGATGGAGCCGGTTGTTGGTATTGAGGTTGTTGTGTCACAGGCTGTTGCTGTACGGGCTCTTCCTGCAGGTACTTGGATTGTTCCTCTACTGGCTGCTGTGCAGGCGTTCTTTGTACATATTGAGTTTGCTGCTGTGCAGGTGTTCTCTGTATGTATTTAGATTGTTGTGATTGCTGCTGTTGCTGAACGGGCTGCTGTGGCTGCTGTTGTGTTACGGGTTGCTGCTGCTTTTGTGCAGCTTCCTCGCGCTCTTTCTCCAGTTTTCTTTCTTCTCTCCTTTCCTTTATCTTTTCAAAGATGTTCTTTTCCTCTGTGTATACAGGAGCCGGATTTTTCGGGAAGGTAGATACCGGTGGTGTATATTGCTGGTTATTTGAGTATGTTTCGTCCGGTTCGCCCTGGTATTGTTCCTGGTCGCTGCCGGAAAGTTGCGCATACACGGGCGATTCTTCACGCTTCATAACATTAGGCTTGCTGCCTGCCTGTGCCTGCAGTTCCAGGGTTACACCCGGTACAGGTTCTTCATCCTCTTCCATGTAGTTCAGGTCACGCAGGTATTTCAGTTGTATACCTTCTTTCTGTGCGATCTCTATCATTACCTCACCATATTTCACCAGGTGCATTGGCCTAATACCCCAGAAGTGTTTACGCTCCAGGTACAACGGCATATCTGCCGGCAAGGGCTCTTCTTTCAGGTCGTTTATCTCCAGGAATTTTTCATAGCGTATGCCATTGCGTACGGCATATTGCAAAGGCATATCACCTTTCTTTCCATATATCGCTTTCAGGTTGTTGATCTTTACAACGGTACTTGGTGTATTATCCACTCTTGTTTCTACTTCTCTGCCGTTCTGCCTGCTGCGGGTTACAGTGTGTCTTTCCCTTGGCCTTGTGTCGATGTATTTAGAAACTCTTTCGGGCTGACTGTTATCGTATGTGGTAGTAGTCATGCCTGAAGAAGCAGGTTGGTTGTAGCCATAACTCTGTGCAGCGGGCTGAGTATTACCGTAATTGTTGTTATAGCTATTGCTGTTGTTGTTGTAGCTGTTGTTATTGCTGTAGTTGTAGCGATTGTAACTATCGCGGGTATCGCGGGAGTAATTGTTTTCTGCTGGTTGTGTGTATTGTTGTTGTGACCTGTTGTTCCTGCGCGAATTATTATTCGAAGCTACATTGTTGTCTACTAACCCTGTATTGCCCATGGCTGCATAAGTATATTCCTGCAGGCGGTAATCCTCTATAAGTTTTATGAGTAACTGCGGATACTGGGCGTTTGTTGCATAGCCGGCTTTACGCAGGCCAAAGGCCCATGCAGCATAGTCTGTTACAGATAGTTGGAACAAAGAAGCATACCTCGGATTAGACTTAAGATAATTAGACTGGTCCTGGTAAGATTCAAAATCCATATTGTATTTACGGAAACACTCATCTCGCCTGTCATCGGTATGCAAAAAAGTAGCACCCGTCCAGTCAGATTTACATTTTAAACCGAAGTGGTTGTTGGCTTGTACCGCCAACGGGCTGGTACCTGCGCCTGATTCGTGTATAGCTTGCGCGAGTTTTATGGCGGCAGGAATTCCTGTGCGTTGCTGCTCGCTCATGGCCAGGCTACGGTAACGCTCTATATAACGCTGAATGTTGTCACTATTCCTTGTTTGTGCATCGGTGTTTATCGTATACACCAGGGTTAGCAGGGCGTATACTACGAACATTTTTTTCATACACTTGGTTTTTTGTGTTTTTTACTCCGTTTTTATTTTTTTACTTTTTTCGTGCTATCATTATACCATCGCGTATAGGTAGCAGCACCTGCTCTATACGGTCGTCATCGCGCAGCTTTTCGTTGAAAGCGTGTATAGCTTTGCCATTCTTGCTTTGTTCAGCTTCAGGCAATACCACTTCGCCATCGTACAGTACGTTATCAGCCAGTATAAAGCCGCCTTTGCGCACTTTATCAAACACCTGGTCGTAATAAAGACCGTAGTTCACTTTGTCTGCGTCAATGAACACCAGGTCGAACATTTCGTCCAACCCCGGTATAATTTTCTCAGCTTGTCCTGTATGCAGTGTGATTTTTTCCTCTAATCCTGCTTCACAAATATAACGAAAACACATGTCTCTCAACTCTTCGTTCACGTCGATGGTGTGCAAGTGGCCGTCTTCTGTCAATCCTTTGGCCAGACATATGGCAGAATATCCTGTATATGTTCCTACCTCCAAAATACGCCTTGGTTTTAGCAAAAAGCTAATTGCCTGTAACACAGCACCTTGTAAATGCCCGGAGAGCATAATTGGTAACTGTACCTTCATATTGGTCTCCCTGTTCAGCTTTGCGAGAACAGGATCTTCGGGTGAAGTGAAGGCTTCTACGTAATTGTTAATGTTTGGTGAATGCTCAAAACGCCCCATAAAATGCTTCGATTTTGGATGAATTTGTATGTATCACCACAAAATTAAGGAACTATTCAGAGACTACAGAGTGTTGTTTTTTTGATATAACCAGTAGGAACAGGTAAGTAATTCCTGCATTGATGAGCAACAACTCCAAACCTATCTTATAGTTACCTAACAGGTAGGCTTCATTCTGTTTCAGTAAATAGCACAGTATTGGTGCTGCTATGCAAACCAAAGGCACCAGCTTATTATTGACATTGCGTTTTGTGAAGATACCGAATGCAAATAATGCCAGCAGTGGTCCGTAAGTATATCCTGCTACAGCCAGCAGCGTGCTGATAAGCGAACCGTTATCTACTTCTCTGAAGAAGAATATACAGCCAAGAAATACGAGTGCGAATGTATTATGTACGATAAGTCTTACCCTGCTTTTCTTTTTTTCGTCCCAGTCAGTACGGCGTTTCATGCCCAATATGTCTATGCAATACGATGAGGTAAGCGCTGTTAAAGCGCCGTCGGCACTGGGGAAGAGTGCCGATATCAAACCTATCATAAAACATATGGTGATGAAGAATGGCAAACCACTTTTCAACGCAATGAAAGGGAAGATATTATCGCCGGCAGCACTGATACCTTTTACGTCTGCATACAAATAGAGCAGTCCGCCCAGCAACAGGAATATGAAATTGGCTATCAGTAGAATGAAACAGAAGGTGATCATATTCTTCTGCGAATCCTTCAGGTTGCTTACGCTGATATTCTTTTGCATCATTTCCTGGTCCAGTCCTGTCATGCCTATGGTAATGAAAGCACCACCCAGTACGCTTTTCCAGAAGCTGCCACCCGACATGATGTCTGTATTCACCATTTTGGTATAACCTTTATCGGTCATAGCTGCCCATGTGCCTGAAAAACTCAGTCCCATATCATTCATGATGTATATAACACAGACCAGTAGTGCCAGTATCATAAATGTAGTTTGCAGTGTATCGGTCCATACAATAGTTTTTACACCACCTTTGAATGTGTACAGCAATATCAGGACGAGTATCAATACAGCTGTAAATTCAAAAGATACACCCATGTCTTTCAGCACGAACAGCTCCAGTACTTTGATGACCAGGTACAGCCTGAGTGTGGCCCCCAATGTACGCGACAGGATAAAGAACAAGGCTCCCGTTTTGTAGGATGCAGTACCCAGTCGTTCATCAAGGTAACTGTAAATAGAGGTAAGTTGCATTTTATAGTATATGGGCAAAAGGATAAATGCAACGGCAAAGTATCCCAGCCAGTAGCCTATTACTACCTGGAAGTAGGAGAAGCCTGCTGAGCCTACTGTGCCCGGTACCGAAATGAATGTCATGCCGGACAGGGAAGTGCCTATCATACCGAAGGCTACCACCCACCATTTACTGCTGCGGTTACCTATAAAAAACGACTCGTTATTGGAACCACGTGAAGTATAAAAGGCTATGCCCAGCAACAGGGCAAAATAAGATAAGATGATGACCAGTAATATTGCAGACATACTCATGCCGTGAAAATAGGCAAAAAGCAAGTAAACAGGTAACAGTTATTGCCTTGTATCAGCTGACTATTTGGCTACCCTGAACACTGCTGTTTCCGTTTCAGTACTCAGCCTAAGAATGTAGACACCTGCAGGTAGTGACATAACAGGAACGGTTACCGGCTGGCCGGCAGTGTATACTGAGTTGTACACTTTAGCACCTGTAATATCAGTGAGCTCGACGATCTTCTGTCCCGGAATATTATCTGCACCTTTGATGTATATCCTGTCACGTGCCGGGTTAGGGAAGATGCTTATGGTATTTACCAGGTCGTTCCGCCCCGCAACAGAAGTTGCGATGTATCCCTTATATTCTGTTGAATTCTCAATAAATACAAGGTTCAGGATATTTACTTTATTCGCATTTATCGTAGCAATAAAATCAATATTGTCTTTGCCCCATACGTCGCCAAATACTTTATAAGTACCAAATGGCAGATTGGTAAATGCATATTCGCCACTCGCGTCTGTAAACGTATAATCTACGGTCACATCCTGCATGTCTGTTACAAACATGATCTTATCGGGCAGGCGATTGTTAGTAAGACTGTCTTTGGCATATCCCGAAATAGTGGAAGGCCCGCCTGTTGGATTGATGGCTTCGGGTAATATAATATTGATCCCTTGTCTTGCCACTTGCAACGGGATGTCTCTCGCTCCTGACCATTTCAGGTCGTAGTTACTATTGTTTTTATGATAAGCCGGCAGGTATTTTTTGTAGTCGGCAGAGGTACTTTTTAAGGCTGCCCGCATGATCACTTCGCAACCTGTACTTTGTATCGGAAAAGAATCTACAGCATAGTACCCGTTCGTGTCTGTTTCAACACTGTCAATATAATTCAGCATAGTACCGCATTTGCTTATCAGGTACACCTGTGCGTCTTTTACTTTGGGTCGCTTACTGGCATCACCGAGGTATACATAGCCACTAAAATTGGTGGGTGGTGTAACACATACTATCAGGGGACTGTTGATGTTATTGCCTGCGTAGATGTGTGTATTTATTTTATAGGATACACTATCGCAATCAAGCGTAGATACATAAAAAACGGTACCTGTTGAAACATTTGAGGGTAATTGAAAACTGGCTACTCCAAATGAATCTGTCTTTTGCTGAATGAGCTGGAACGGAGGATTTGACTGGTTGGTGTCCGGGTACATATAAACTACCTTCCCTACCAGGCTGTCGCCGTTCGTGTTTTTAACCTTTGAGATGACAGTCCTCTGCCCGTAAACTACTCCCGTACCCAACAGTAACAATATGAGTATATATATATTCTTCATCGTTCAGTTATTATGCTTTCATACTATATAAGACGCCTTGTCGTGCGCATGTGTTAGTGTTTATGGCCTGTTTGACAACCGGTACCCTATAGTGATCCTCATATAAGGTTGAGTATATAGCTTTTGTAACTCTTTATCAGGTACAGAATTTTTATCTACTCCCGTTTTATGAACCATAACATCCACCATCCAACGTTCTCCGAACGACGCTGACGCTCCGATCATAAACCCATACCTGAAGAAATTACTATACGTAGTTTCTTTGTCAAGGTCATAACCGGTATACTCATCAGTATTATAAGTAAACAGGTCGCTGAAGCTTTTAGGGGCAGGGCCGTCAGGTGCAGGTTGCCCTTGTACTGTGGTATAGAAAGTTGCAGGGTCAATATTTTCAGTGTATTGCTTGCCCAGGTTGGTAAAACGGTTCATTTCCTCTTTTGTCTGTAGTACAGAACTGTATGTCACTGATCCGCCTAATATGAAGGCAAAAGTCTTGTTCACCTGGTATTTTACCATCAACGGCAATTCAATATCCCACATTTGTTTACCGGTTATTTTCTTGCCTACATGTATGGAATCGTATACCTGCCCGTATGTGTAGGTGCGGAAGATAGTATCCGGCGGGTTAGGGGTTAATATACTGCTGTCTACGGCCCCTCGTACCAGGCGGCTGGTAGAGTCGAAGGTAGAGCTGGTTATTTTATGATAGTCATGTATGCCATTGGCAAATGTTCCGGTAGTGGCATTGCCCATATGGAAAGTTGGTTGCAGTATGACAGAGAAGTTGGAAGGCAGCCTGTATTCAAGATATGGAGCTACTGCCCATTTATTGGCTCTCCACGACTGGTTGAAGCCTAATGAATACCCGGCTTTTATACCAAAGTCAAGCGGCAGTGGTTTCTTTTTCTTTGTAATAACAGGCGCTACGGTTTCGCTCAGTTCGTTCCCTGATGAGTCTGCAGGGATAAAGAGCTTCTTCTTTTTGCCTGTATCAGTATAGCTGTACTGTTCAGTTATAGATTCCGGCGATATTGCAGGCATATCCATCACTTCCGATGCTGCAGGAATGTTTAGTGGCTGTGTAGCCGAAAATGCATCTGCAGGGTTTACCGAGGCCATTATGCTTTCTGACGGTGGAATAATGGCCGGTTTAGCCTTTTTTGTCTGCCCTGTTTTGTTATTTGTACCTGCTTCCTGTGTTGGGTCCGTATTGTTATCGGTAGCCAATGGCACTGCCGGCAGGGGTACGGTCTGCATAGAACGGGTGACGGCGGCAACAGGCGTAGCAATACTGCTCATCGCCTGTTGTGGCATTAAAGACATAATGTCTTGCTGCCTGCCCCGGGTATCAGGCGCAGTGTTGCGCCCGGAGTTGTTCTGATGGTTGGAGGAGTGAGTTACAGCAACGTCGTTGCTGCTGAGGGCAGGGGCTGTATTTTGCTCTGTATGTTTATTATTATCGGTACGTTGTTTACTATTTGTTGTGTTACCTGTTGTTTGTGGTTCTGAGATATTTTTTTTGTTGGCCGTGTGTGATGGTATATTATCTTCATTTACACTGTTGCCTGCCTGCTGCTCATTATTTTGGACGAATTGAGCAACATCCGCATCTTCAGCAGAAGTCTTATCATTAAGTGGTGTAGCATGATTATCAGCCATAAGTTTTCCGCCGCTGTTATATAGATAACCGGCCATAATTACAGTGGCTGATACCAGTATCAGCGCTCCTATTCCCCAGAACCACCAAATGGGGAACACCTTTTTTCTTCCGTTCTGTGCATCCAGCCTTTTTTCCAGCGCATCCCATATTGCAGGGGGCGGCGTTTCGGCGTGGTTGCCCATCTCCCGGTCGAAAAACTCATCGATATTTATTTTACGTCCGTCCATAACGTTATCGCTTCATTATTGAGTTGATCTTGTCCTTTAATCGTTTGCGGGCATCATTCAGATGCCACCTGCTATTTACTTCACTGATACCCAGTGTTTCTGATATGTCTTTATGTTTATAATCTTCAAATACAAATAAGTTGAATACTATTCTTTGCGTGTCCGGTAGTTCCTGCACAATGGCCAGCAACTCTTTGTAAGACAGCTTGCCTACTATGTCATCGCTCATATATACCTCTTCAGGTATCTCGGCAGCGTGATACACTTGCTGGTCTTTTACATATTTGCGCAAATGGTCCATCACCGTATTGGTCACCACTTTTTTTATCCATCCTTCAAACGACCCGGTGCCAGAATAGCTGCTTATTTTGGTGAACACCTTAAAAAAGGCATCATTAAGCATTTCATCTGCCAGTTCATCATGTTTGGTATATCTTTTTATAGTGGCATATGCCTGTGGTGCGTATTTGTTGTATAGCGCCTTCTGGGCGGCTCGGTTCTGGGCAATACACTCCTGTATCAGCAGTTGGGTGTCTTCCCATACCGACTGATCCCCGTCTTTTTCAGACGAATGAGACCTGTTATTTAGCCAGAGTGTCAAATGTTATTTTTCTTTTATGTCATATGCGCCAGGCTTACCTTACATATACAGACGTATAAAACTAACTTTTTGTTAGTATTCAGAAAAAGCTTTCTGATACAATAAAGTATATATAAAAAGTGTTGTATGCGTGTGGCATGTATCCTGATATTATCAGTTGATATCTGGCTTTTTTGTAGTGTGTCCATAGAACACCTGTTAAAGTTGGTATCTTCGCGGACTTATAATTCGAGTGATGAGAAAATTACCTGTAACGGTTATACTTATTTTCCTGCATATCACGGCTTTTGCTCAACGGCAGAACAACAACTGGTGTTTTGGTAATGGTGCAGCGATCGATTTTAATAGTGGCAGCCCTGCATCATACAAATCATCCGTTAATGCTTTTGAGGCATGTGCTACCGTGAGCGACAGGCAGTCGGGAGCTTTACTTTTTTATACTGATGGGGTAAGGATATGGAATAGCCAACATAATGTGATGCCCAACGGTAACGCTATCGGAAATGATATCTTTTCCAGTGCTATGAGAGGTGTAGCCATCGTTCCGGTTACAAATGACAGTAACAAGTATTATGTTTTTGCAATGGATCCGGAGGATATTTCTGAAGGGGCATTGTTTTATTCAGTAGTAGATATGAAGCTGAACGGTGGGTTGGGCGATGTTGTTTCCGGTAAAAAGAAAATTAAGCTTGGTAAGGATTTTGTAGAAGGTATGGCGGCAGTGCCTACCTGCGACGGACACTGGCTGCTTTTGTCATCCAAAGTAAAGAACGAATTCTACGCCTACCGGATATCAGGGTCAGGAATAGATACCAATGCAGTAATATCACAAATGCCATATCCTTATGTGGCACATACGCTCGCGTGCATCAAGGCTTCGCCTGATGAAAAAAAGATATTGTACACAGAATATACGTCTCTTCCTTTTAGCGGCAGCACTTATAGTATAATAACATGGCACGATTTTGATGAAAAGACCGGTGTGATAAGCAACGGACAATTGCTGGACGCCGCCTCTACCGTTGCCAACTATTATAGCGGAGAATTTTCTGAAGACGGTACCAAGGTATATATAAGCGACCTGAGGAATAGAGAGGTGTTGCAATACGACCTGTCGCAACCTAGCCTGGCAGCTATAACGGCATCACGCAAAACGGTTTACAAAGCAGGTTCCGGCAAATCGATATCATTATTGCAAATGGGCCCCGATAATAATATTTATGTGGCCAACAACGGGTTGACAGCGATAGACCGTATCAGCAATACCAATGCTGCTTTCCCCGGTTGCGTATACGCCACCGGTATTGTCACTTTAGCACCGGGAACTTCTTCAAGACAATCATTACCACCGGCTGTAACCTACCCGGAAGTTAAAAGCCTGGATACGGTTTATACTACGTCTGACCGTACTTTCTGTTATGGTGATACGTTGCATCTGCAGGGCTTGCCCGGGGCACTTAAATACCTGTGGCAGGACAACAGCACGCAAAACGTTTACAAAGTAGACAGGAAGGGTACTTATTGGGTAACGTCCAGTTTCTCCTGCCTGGAGCAAACAGATACTTATAATGTATCTATGACCACATTACCCTTATACATTGGTAAGGACACAACTATTTGTTATGGTGATAAATTGTTGCTGAAAGCAGGATTAAGCGGTGACTCAACAACCTACCTTTGGCAGGACGGCACAACTGCTGATAGCCTTACGGTAATACGTGACGGTATGTATTACGTAACGGTGCATTCGGGCGCATGCCTGGCCAGCGATACTATATCAGTGTCTTTGAATACAAAGGCATTTTTCAACTTGGGAGAAGATACCATACTCTGTACAGGCGATGAATATATATTAACAGCCCCCGACGATGCTGATACTTTTATGTGGAGTACAACCTCGTTGGATAGTTTTATTACCATCAAAGAAAAAGGAACTTACTCATTGAAGATAGAACGCGGTGGCTGTAGTTTTAAAGACAGCATTGATGTGAAATATGCGGAGTCTTCTTTTAATATAGGCAAGGACTCAACACTGTGCAATGGTGAAGAATACACGATAGGTATGGGGTCAATACTGAATAGCCAATACTATTGGAGCCCTACCGGAACTATGGATTCACTGGTTACTGCAACCGAACCGGGTATTTATGCACTTACGGTTCAGAACCGCTGTGGAACTTTTCATGATACAGCACTTGTAGATTTTAAAGTGTGTGATTGTAACCCCATAACACCAACTGCATTCACCCCCAACAACGACGGACTGAATGATAAATTCGGACCGATACTGAAATGCAAAACCGCGACATTCAACTTTATTATTGTCAACAGGTTTGGCGAGGTGGTATTCAAAACCAATCAACTGCACGACAGGTGGGATGGCAGCTATAAGGGACAACCCTGTGATGTGGGCACCTACTACTTTATGATAAAAGTGCACAACACCAGCGATACCGATGAATTCTTTAAAGGAGATGTGGTGCTGATGAGATAATAAGATCAGCTAAGCTTCTCATTACTCTTATGCCTGTCGGCATCGCGTTTTGTTTTTTTATCCATGTTGTTTTTCAGGGCTGTGGTCAGGTCTACCCCGGTCTGGTTGGCCAGGCATATCAGCACCCACAGCACATCCGCCATTTCATCTGCCAGCTCTTTGCCCATATCGCTTTTTTTGAACGATTGATCGCCATAAGTGCGTACCATCAGCCGGGCCAGTTCCCCGGTCTCTTCCATTAATATGCCCAGGTTGGTCAGCTCGCTGAAGTAGCGGACACCTACGTTTTTTATCCATTCATCTACCTGTTGCTGTGCTTCGCGGATGGTCAGTTCCATTGTCTTGGTAATTAGTGATTAGTTAAAAGTCGTAACTATCACGATAATAGTCAAATATTCCCCGTATAGGGTTATTTTTAACGTTTGGCTTAGAGCTAATTTGTTAGTTTACACAAAAAAGAAGAACTTACTTTATGATCAAAAAGTATCTGTCAGGGCTATAGCTTATAAGTTTTGGGTTGATACTTTTAAATTTTGAATTAACTAAGAATGTCATACACATCAGATACGGAAGCGGCAAAAGCACTCACAGTACATTTTGATACCATAAAAAAATCCATCGCCAAAGTAATAGTAGGGCAGGATGACGTAGTAGATAAACTGGTTATCTCCATACTTTGTAATGGCCACAGCTTGCTTGTGGGAGTACCGGGACTGGCAAAAACGCTGCTGGTAAAGACTGTTGCCGATGTGCTGGATCTTTCTTTTAAACGCATCCAGTTTACCCCCGACCTGATGCCCAGCGATATTATCGGTGCGGAGATACTCAACGAGCAAAGGGCTTTTAAATTCCTGAAAGGCCCCATATTCGCTAATATTATCCTTGCAGATGAGATCAACCGTACACCCCCAAAAACACAGGCGGCGCTGCTGGAAGCCATGCAGGAACGTAATGTAACCGTAGCGGGTGAGATATATAAGCTGCCGCAGCCTTTCTTTGTACTGGCTACGCAAAACCCGATAGAACAGGAAGGTACCTACCCGCTGCCCGAAGCGCAGCTGGACAGGTTCATGTTTCACATAACACTGGACTACCCCAGCCATGCAGAGGAGGTAGCCATAGTGCGCAACACTACGGGTGTGCAGGATATAGATCTGCCCAAGGTGCTGAATGCGGAAGAGATCATGTATTTCCAGGGGCTGATAAGGCGTGTTCCTGTACCTGATAATGTATTGGAATATGCAGTATCTTTAGTACACAAAACCCGCCCGGCCAGTGCTACAGCGCCCGAAGTGGCTAAAAAGTATATAGGCTACGGCGCAGGGCCTCGTGCCTCTCAATACCTGGTGCTGGGTGCCAAATGCCATGCACTGTTGCATGGCAAATACTCGCCTGATATTGAGGATGTACAGGCAATGGCTATGGAGGTGCTGCGGCACCGTATAGTGCGCAACTACAAGGCCGAGGCCGAAGGCATAGGGCAGGAAGAACTCATCAAACAACTGTTTTAGTCATGAGCACTATAATAGAGAAAGCATCTTTTCTTCGTAATAAACTGGTACCTCTGTTGGGTACGATAAAGGCCAATGAGCCTGCGCGCTGGGGCAAAATGAATGCTCAGCAGATGATAGAGCATATGCGCTACGCTTTTATGGAGGCGGCGGGCAAATACGACAGAACCATACTGACGGCAGAAGAACACCTGCCAAAGATGTATGCTTTTATGATGAGTGAAAAACCATTCAGGGAGAACACCCCCAACCAGTTGCTGCCCAATGAGCCTGAACCACTGGAATACGAAGACATTCCCCGTGCACTGGAAGCATTAAAAACGGAGATAGAGAACTTTTTCCACGAATTCGCCAATCACCCGGATAAGAAAGTTACCAACCCTTTCTTCGGCCACCTGAATTTTGAAGAGTGGGTGCAACTGTTACACAAACATAGCTGGCACCACCTTAAACAATTCGGGGTGGAAAATTCGTAACAACATTGTTCAGCATATAGCTACTCTCCTTTATAGAATAGTTTTCCTTGCCATACCTGTCCTGTTTTGTTGTCAGAAATCCTGTAATAATACATTCCCGTATTCAATTGCAGTTCTTTTACAGGTATGGCTTGTGCATGATAGATGAACAGCGTTTTGACAACTTGTCCGATCGTATTGAAGATACTAATGGTACCTTCTTGCAGGTTTTCTGGAAGAATGATCTTACTGATAACGGTTGCAGGGTGAGGTGATATGGTCACAGATCCGTGACTTGTTTTGCTTAATGTCGCTACGCCTACATAACAGGAATCTGTGTTAGTAAAAAATTTGTAGCCACCTGGATTGCCATAAGGTATAGGCGGAGTAACATTTGTTTTATTTCCATTGTGGTGGAAACATACAAGCCATGAATGTCCCTCTACATTATGGTAATTTTCCAACGGAAATAGTACGCCATCTATGCACCCTATCCCTTCTACAACAGCATATGGCCAGCCACCACTACCGGATACACCATTAAAATAGAAGACTTTATACCATACTGAGTCCAATCGCACAGAGTCGATACGGCTTACATAATGTGTACCATTGGGGTAGTGTATACTATCTCCTACCTGTAAAGAAAAATCGTACAACAGGTATTCTACACCTCCTTTGAGCATGTATACACGTTGGGTTGTGGTATCATTTCGTACGAAAAAGCCGGGCGTCGTGAATGATTTGTACACTATGCCATTAATAGTAACGTCCTTTTGAATCTCAAATTTTCCAACTCCCCAAGTATACATATCACTGAATCCTTCATGCCATACATTTCCACTGTCAGTAAACCGGATCTTTTGTGCAGACAGGATTTGTGTAAACAGTAAAAAGAGAATGAATGTAATAGTGTGTTTCACAGGCCATGCATTATATAATAAAGATAGGATATTTTATTATGTATCGGCATGTGTTCTTTTAAGAATAAATCTTAGTAAATTACGTTTATTTTACGTATATTTGTCTTATTCAAATTGTCCGTTTGAACAGAGTTCTTTGACATCATGAAAACAGTTTTTTATTTTTCTCTGTTTTAGGAAACAAAAGGAAACAAAATACCACTATTGGCTGATAGTCAGTTTCTTATACAGCTATACCGGTAGGCACATTGGGAACAAAATCCCCTGTTCAGGAAACAAAATCAGTCTTTCAGGAACAAAAAAGAACTCTTTATCTGGTACACTACTTTATTTTCAGATATTCAAACCCATACGATGTGTGTTGTGATAACAATGTGTAATGTAGCAATTCTGAAGTCGGGCAGCGCAGTAGTAATGTGGTACCATCAGGGAGACTTCCGAAACCATTGAAGCTTATGGTTTAGGCCTCTTTTTCTTTGGTTCGTTTCTTTTGGAGGGGCAAAAGAAATGAACGGAAAGCTCAGTAAAGCTGAAGAGGTGAGGTGGTATTGATTAGCCTCAATGCAGATGTTCCGAAGATAATACTATCGCTGGTCGAAGTCTACCACCACACGCTCACTTCTTGGGTGCGACTGGCAGGTAAGCACATAGCCTTTTTCTACTTCGTCAGGCTCCAGTGCGTAGTTTACTTCCATTTCTACCTCACCTTCGGTTATCCTGGCACGGCAGGTGCAGCATACACCACCCTTGCACGCAAAAGGCAGGTCGGCACCTACTTTCAGTGCGGCATCCAGTATACTATCCCCGTTGTACGGCAGGTCCAGGTCAAAGGTGGTACCGTCCAGCGTGATGCTTACTTTGCTCATCTTGCCGGTATCTTCGGTATGTTCTTTCACCCATTGCTTGTGTGTAGCCTTAGGTTGGTCGGGCGATGTGAATAGCTCCATATGTACCTGTGAAGCATTCATGCCCAGGTCTATCATCTGCTGGCGAACGGATAAGATCATCTCTTCCGGTCCGCAGATGAAAGCCTCATCAATAGTATTGATATCTATCAGCTTATTGCAAAGGTCCTTGCATTTTTCGGCGGTAATACGACCATTGAACAGCGGAACATCCATGCTCTCCCTGCTCAATACGTGATACACACGCAGTCGTTGCATATATTCATTCTTCAGCGCTTCAATAGCCTCCCTGAAGATGATGGTGCCCCTGCTTTTGTTACCGTATACCAGCGTGAATTGTGTTTCATTATCACCCTCCAGCAACGACTTCATAATGCTCAGCACAGGGGTGATACCACTACCGGCGGCAATGGCCAGGTAATGTTTATGCTTTACTTCTTTGCCCTTCACCACGAAGTTGCCCATAGGGGGCATTACATCCAGCACATCGCCGGCCTTCAGCTCTTCGTTGGCATAGGTAGAGAATTTACCTTGTTCTACCTTCTTGATAGCTACCCTCAATTCATTATCATTCGGGCCGGCGCATATTGAATAAGAACGGCGAATCTCATCAGCACCTTCACCTTTGCGAAAGGTCAGGTATTGACCCGGTGTAAATGCAAAATCGTTTACAAGGTTTTCAGGTACTTCAAGAGCAACAGAAACACAATCTGCCGTTTCCGGCCTTATATCCTTCACTTTTAACGAATGAAACTTCACTGACATCTCTCGTATCTACGATGGTTTTTAAAAATGTGGCGCAAAAGTAAGCAAAAAAATGTCATATAAGACATTTAAGCCCCGTCAAGTAATTTATCAAGGTCTTCTTTGCGCATCATGGTGAATATCTTCTTACCGTCGGTAGTGTATTCGGGCTGGCTGCAGGCGAATAGTTCATCTATCAGTGCCTGCTGGTTTTCCTTCTGGTATATGGCAGATATATTGCGTGACAGGCGTTTGGCTACATTAGATAATAGCTTTTCTGTCCTCTTGCCTGCTATATCTGTCGATTCGTGTTTGAGTTGTTCCACAACATCATCCAGCACGTTCTTTTCCTCACCGGGAGGCAATCCTGATGGTATGCCCTGTACCACAAAGGTATTCTTGCCAAAAGGCGAAATATCAAAACCCAGACGCGCCAGGTCGGTAAGTGCCTCTGTGAGTAGTATTGCGTCCTGTGGCGACAATTCATATGATACAGGGAAAAGCACTTGTTGAGACGGTGCTTCCCCATTGTTCCACTGCTCCAGCAGGCGCTCATACCATATACGTTCCTGTGCGCGGCGTATATGTATCACCATCATGCCCGACTTAACAGTTGTAACCAGCATACTACCCTGCACAAACAGGATATTGTTAGCTCCTTCTATACGTGGTATGGCGGTATCTGCATGTAAGCTGCCTTGTTCCGGCGTTGTTTCCGGTTGAGATTCAGGAGTTGTATTGGCTATCTCGTACAGCTCTTTCCAGCGTTTAAGGCTGTCATTCTTTTCTACGATGTGTGCCTGCCCTTTGTTGGAAAAAGTATTGCTCAGGTAGCCCTGTTCTGTCTTTGCTCTTATAGCGTCAGTAGATGGTAGCTGTACTGATGATAATTGCTGTATCTCGGGGTTCAACGTAAAGTCAAGTGATGGGGCGATATTGTATTTGGCCAGTGCATGCTTCACGGCGGCATTCAGGTAGGCATACATCATCCTGTCATCTTCAAACTTTACCTCCTGTTTTGTAGGGTGCACGTTCACATCCACGCGGGCAGGGTCTACTTCCAGGAATAGCACATAGAAAGGGAATGATTCCTTTTCTATCAGGCCTTCATATGCATTCACTACCGCGTGATGCAGGTAGGGGCTCCTGATAAACCTGTTGTTGATAAAGAAATATTGGTTGCCGCGGGTACGAGTTGCAGCCTCTGGCTTGCCTATAAAACCGGATATATTCAGGAATTCAGTCTGCTCTTCTACAGGTACCAGGTTTTTAGTATATGAGTTGCCCAGCAGCTCTACCACCCTTGTTTTCAGGTTGCCGCCACTAAGATGAAACTGCTCCGAACCATTATGGAACAGCCTGAAGCCTATGCCGGGATGCGCCAAAGCTACACGTGTGAACTCATCTATGATATGCCTGAATTCCGTCGTATTGCTTTTAAGGAAATGCCTGCGCGCGGGCACGTTATAAAACAGGTTCTTCACGCTGATGCTGGTGCCTTGAGGGGTACCACAGGGCTCCTGTAGCTTCACCTCGGTACCTTCTACAACTATGCGTGTGCCTACCTCGGCATCCTTCTTCATGGTCTTCATCTCTACCTGCGCTACCGCAGCAATAGAGGCCATCGCCTCGCCCCTGAAACCCATAGTACGGATAGAGAACAGATCATTGATATCCCTGATCTTGGAGGTGGCATGACGTTCAAAACTCATACGTGCGTCGGTGGGGCTCATGCCTGCACCATTGTCTACCACCTGTATCAACTCTTTACCGGCATCTTTGATAATGAGTTGAATATCAGTAGCTCCCGCATCAACGGCGTTCTCCAGCATCTCCTTAACAGCAGACGCCGGGCGCTGTATCACTTCTCCCGCAGCTATCTGGTTAGCAATATGGTCAGACAATAAGTGGATGATATCCGGCACGATTCAGGTATTGATCTTAGCAAAGGTAAAACTAAAGCCGCCAAGTTAAGAACTTATACCAAACTGATGAAAATCATGGGTTGAGTTGATACAGGTGATTGAAGAAGGGAGGTAAATAAACGAAATTTGTATAAAATGATCTGACAATGGTTGGTGTAAAGCTGTTTTGCTTATGATGGTAAACGGTGCGTGAGTTGCCCCCGTCCCGGTAATGGGGGCGTTTATGTAAAGACAGTACAATTCCATAGCTTTATAGCTTGTAAAACAATCTGTTACCTTTGTTGATATGACTGCCCCGATACGTATATTAGGTTTAGCTGCTTTATGGATACTTCTTATTAATGGAACTGCTTTGGCGCAGACGAAAGTTGCCGCCCAAAGCAGGTGGGTAGATAGTGTGTACAATGCTCTTAGTGAAACGGAGCGTATAGGCCAGTTGTTCATGGTGGCAGCATACTCCGGGGGGAGAGACTATAATGAAGACGCTATTACCGAACTAGTGGCCAATCACCAGGTAGGGGGACTGATATTCATGCAGGGCACGCCCGAAGCACAGGCAAAACAGAACAACAAATACCAGCAGATGGCCAATGTACCCCTGCTGATAGGTATGGATGCGGAATGGGGACTGGGTATGAGGCTTACAGGCGTGCGCGATATGCCGCGCCAGATGATGGTAGGTGCAACTATGGATACAGCATTGGCATACAGGTTGGGCGAAGCCATCGCTGCACAGTGTAAAAGGTTGGGTGTCCATATCAACTTTGCACCGGTAGTAGATGTCAATAACAACCCAAAGAATCCCATCATCAATGCTCGGTCGTTTGGTGAGGATAAAGAATGGGTAGCTAAGCTGGGTATAGCTTATATGCGTGGCTTGCAGGATAATGGTATAATGGCTTGTGCCAAACACTTTCCCGGGCACGGCGATACAGAAACAGATTCACATAAAGACCTGCCAACTATTAATAAGAGCCTGGCACAATTGGAAGCATTGGAGTTTTACCCTTTTCGCAGGATGATAGACGCGGGTGTACAGAGCATGATGGTGGCGCACCTGGATATACCCGCACTGGAAAAGGAACCACATATTCCTACAACACTTTCAAGTAATACCATTAATGTGTACCTGAAAAGCAAAATGGGTTTTCAAGGGTTGGTGTTTACCGATGCGCTGAACATGCAGGGTGTAGCCAAATACTTTGAGCCGGGGGATGTGGACCTGAGGGCGTTTATGGCAGGTAATGATGTATTGCTTTTCTCGCAGGATGTACCAACAGCTATCAACAAGATACAGGCTGCTATTAATGAGGATAAGATATCGAGGATGGAGCTGGAACTGCGGGTTAAGAAGATATTGGCTGCCAAATACAGGGCCGGACTGGCCAACCGTAAAGATGTAAAAGTAGAGAATGCAACTGCCGACCTGAACAGGAGTACCGACGAACTGATATACCAGATGTCAGAAGCATCAGCCACTTTTGTGCGCGACAGGAACCAGTTGGTAAATAAACTCATTCGCAAGTCGGGTACCGTGAGTTATATCGGTGTAAATGCCAGTGGTTCTACCGACTTGTATAATGAACTGAAAACAGAACTGACGGGTATCAAAGCAAAATGGCTGCCTAAAGGTTCTTCAACGGCTGCTGTAAATGCATTAGTTACTGCTGCATCTGCTACAGATATATGTATTGTTGCGGTACACGATATGGGTTTTTATCCTTCATCAGGTGGCCGTTATGGATTAGATGCGCAACAGATGTCTTTCCTGAAACAGGTGCAGGCAAGGAAGAATGTGATACTCGTACTGATGGGTAACCCTTACCTGCTGCAGCACTTCTGTAGCTTCAGAACAGTATTTACAGGTTATGAAGATAATGAGCAGTCTGAAAAGGTAATGGCCAGTGTGATGCTGGGAGTAACCGTTGCAAATGGCAAGCTGCCGGTTACTCCTTGTGATGGTATGGTGATGGAAACCGCACCAAAACTGCTGGCTGAAAAACCTAAGGCAACGAAAGACAATGTGGTTGACATGCTGGAGCCGACCTACTTTATAGAGGATGCGGGCGTGGTGAACAGGGATGCGCTGGATAAGCTGAACCTGTTCCTTGAGCGTAGTGTGGTAGACGGTGTATTCCCGGGTTGCCAGGTACTGGCGGCTAAGAACGGTAAGGTGTTTTACAACAGGGCATTTGGCTACTATGATGCATACAAGAGTATCAAGGTAGATACCAACTCTATTTATGATGTGGCGTCTCTTACCAAAGTGCTGGCTACTACGCTTGCTGTAATGGAATTGTATGACCAGGGTAAACTGGATCTGGATAAAACATTAAGCTATTACCTGCCCTGGGTGAAGGGAACAGATAAAGAACGCCTGCAGATACGTGACCTGCTGCTACACCAGGCAGGCCTGAAAAGCTGGATACCATTCTATACAGAGACCCTGGATAGTAATGGTAAGCCTGACAAAGCTATATACAGCAACAAGGCTGATGCCAATTTCTCAGTACCGGTTGCAAGAGACCTGTATATACGTAAAGATTACAGGGATACGATATGGAAGACCATACTGACTGTACCACTGGAGAATAAAGGCAGGTATGTGTATAGCGACCTTGACTTTTACTTTCTTGCGGCAGTGGTTGAGAAGCTGACAGGAAAAACACTGGACGCTTATGTTGATGAACATTTCTATCAACCAATGGGCCTGAAAAGGATTACTTATAATCCACTAAGCAAATTCTCTTCTTCTGTTATCGTACCTACTGAGAACGATATGTACTTCCGTATGCAGACAATCAGGGGGTACGTGCACGACCAGGGGGCATCTATGTTTGGAGGGGTGGCCGGACATGCAGGTATTTTTGCCAATGCACATGATGTGGCAGCGATTTTCCAGATGCTGGTACAGGGCGGCACCTACAATGGCAAGCGCTTCTTCAAAAAAGAGACTGTTGCCTATTTCACAGCATACAATTCAAGATTAAGCCGCAGGGGATTAGGCTTTGATAAACCGGATGCAGATCCATATGATGCTGGACCGGCGGGAGAGCGGTGCAGCGGTTATACATTCGGGCACCAGGGTTTTACAGGCACATGTGCATGGGCCGACCCTGAAACTGGCGTAGTATTCGTGTTCTTATCCAACAGGGTAAATCCTTCTGCAGACAATAAAAAGATCAATCACCAGTCTACCCGTACCGTAGCACAGGACTACATTTACGAAGCATTAGGTATTCCTGTGAACAGGAACAGGGCGAATGTGAAAAAAGAACAAATGGCAAAGGTTCATTAGTATAATTACCCCTTTATCTGCCCCTTACAGTTAAGGATATTTAACATTTTATTTCATGGAAGTAGATAGAATATGCCTTTATTTGTCATGGTAAAGTCAACATATCCTAAACAACACCCATGTATATACGCTTACTACTACTCTCTGTTCTATCTGTAGCCTTATCAACCGTAGCTACTGCACAACCCTATACGATAAAGGGTGTGGTGTCCGATACCGTAAACATGAATAACCTGAACAATGCAAGCATTACACTGATACATGCAGAAGATTCTGTTTTAGAGTCTTTTACCCGTACAAAGCCCGACGGTTCGTTTTCCTTGGCTGTTGGCAGCAAGGGAAAGTATATCCTGCTAAGCGTATTTCCCGGTTTTGCAGACTACGTGGATAAAATAGAAGTAAAAGGAGATCAAATACTGGACCTTGGAGAGATACCTATGGTGTCGCGTACGCACCTGATGAAGGAGTTTGTATTCACCGACCAGTTTGCAGCGATAAAGATAAAAGGAGACACGGTAGAATATGTAGCAGATAGCTTTAAAGTGAAAGATAACGCTACTGTTGAGGAGTTACTGAAAAAACTGCCGGGCCTGCAGGTAGATAAAGATGGTAATATCCAGGCACATGGCCAGAAAGTAGAAAAACTGCTTGTAGATGGTGAAGAATTTTTTACGGATGATCCTGCTGTTGTATCAAAAAGTTTACAGGCCAAAGCTGTAGATAAGGTACAGGTGTTTGATAAAAAGAGTGAGCAGGCTGAATTTACAGGAATAGATGATGGTGAAGTGACACGAACGGTAAACCTGCAACTGAAGGACAACATGAAGAAGGGCTATTTTGGTAAGGTAGCTACCGGCGGCGGAGCAGGTGACGACCAGAATTATTTTGAGAACCAGGCCATGATGAACTATTTTAAAGGGAAGAAAAAAGTATCGGCTTTTGGTATTGTGGCTAATACAGGCAAAATAGGCCTTGGTTGGGAAGACAGGGACAAATATGGAGGGGGTGATGACAACACTAGTTTTGAAGATGGTGTAATGTATACTACCAGTTCAAATGACGAATTTGAAAGCTGGAGCGGTAAATACAACGGCCGCGGTTTCCCCAAAGCATGGACAGGAGGTCTACATTATTCTGATAAATGGAATGAAGACAAACATCACCTGTCAGGTAATTACCGCTATGCCAAACAGAACATAGAGTCAATTGACAATACATTCGCACAGGTTATATTGCCCAACTCGCAACAATTCAGTGATCAGTCGGAAGATGAATTCAAAACCGGGCAACGACATAAAGTAGATGGATTATATGAATGGAAGACCGACAGCTTGTCTACCCTGAAGCTAACTGCATCAGTAAACTATACCAACTCCCGCAACGAATCTAAGTTCACCCAATACAATATGAATGGTGATGGTGATACTACGTTAGATAATACGAGGCTGACCAACAATGACGCCACAACAAAGCGGTTACTCAGTTCGCTGACATGGAAGAAGAAATTCAATAAAAAGAGGAGGACATTCCTGGTTACCATGTCAGAGAGGTATGAAGAGTCAGAAAGTACAGGATTTTTGAATTCGGTTAATATCTCAGCGTTAAACGGTGGTGTAGTAGAAACAACTGACCAGAAAAAGCAAAACACAAGTGGAGCACTTACGCTGGGCGGTAACGCTGTTTATACAGAGCCGATAACCAAAGCAATGGCAGTATCAGTAGAGTATAAGCTTGCAGTGAACAATAGTTCATCTGAACGGGCTACATACAACAAAGCCAATCCCAATGCTGATGTGTATAATGAACTGGATTCTGTATACAGCAACAACTATGCTTATAATATTGTAACGCATACAGGCGGAACGAACCTGAACTGGGACTACAAGAAGGTAGACTTTTCAACAGGGCTTTCAGCTGCCAATACGAACTTTACACAACGTGACCTCAGGGTAGATACAGCTTTTTCCTATGGTGTTGTCAACCTATTTCCGAAAGCAATGCTACGTTACAAGATCAGCAAGCAAACAAGTATCCGGTTCAACTACTATGGTAATACAAGACAGCCTACCATACAGCAGGTGCAACCTTTAAAGGATAATACCAACCCCAATAATGTAGCTATAGGTAACTCGAACCTGAAGCAGGAGTTCAGGAATACATTCAGCCTGAATGCGAATGATTATAAAGTACTGAGCGGGCGCTGGATATACCTGTACAGTAGTTTTAACCTCATTGACAATTCCATAACCCGTTCGGAAAGTATTGACAATCTCGGCAGGCGTACCTACCAATATATAAACGTAGATGGGAACTATAGCGGCTATGCAGGTGGCGGAATAGGGAAAAGGATAACAAAACTGAATGCCCGAATAGGTGGTAACTTCAATACCAGCATCAACAGGACCAACAATATGGTAAACGGTGTGAAGAACGTCAGTAACTACAATATGTATTCTGTAGGGCTGAATGGCGGTTATGAATCGAAAGATGAGAAAATAGATATTGAATTCAATACAGACTATACCTATAACGACAATAAGGCTACTATCAGCACACAGGCTACCAGTTATTGGACTATTGAGAACACCCTCAATATATCGGTAGAATTACCATTGAAATTTGAGATCGGTACTGATGTGAACTGGTATGTCAGGCAGCGAACAGTTGTTTTCGACAGGAACAATAATGTGCTACGCTGGAACGCCTACCTGTCAAAGAAATTCCTGAAGAACGATCAATTGGAATTACGCGCATCGGCTTATGATATACTTAACCAGAACAAAGGCTTCAGCAGGTATGCCAGCAGCAACCAGATAACAGAGAATAACTATAACACAATACGCCGGTATGGATTGATAAGCCTGATATGGAACTTTACCAAAATGTCTGCCGGGGCCACTCCTGAGAACAATGCCGCTAATTTCATCGTGAATTAAATAACTGCCCTATGAAAAAGCTATATATCATATTGTTTGTATTACTGACTGTAACAGAGGTTAAAGCACAGCATACGCAGGAAGGGAAAATTGAGTATGTACGTAGTACTAACCTGCATCGCATGATCGATCAGATGGACGACGAGGATAAAGAGTGGATCAACAAAATGCGCTCGCAGATACCGGTTCATAACGTACATTATTTTGATTTGTACTTTACTCCCAAGCACAGTTTGTACAAGCCGGGAAAAGAATCAGAGCAGACGGTCAATTTCTGGTTTGCCCGTACTCCTGCTGCTGAGAATATAGTATATACTGATTTTCTTACGGGCAATGTAACAGCACAAAAACAAGTATACGAAGAAAAGTTCCTGGTGAAAGATTCTATGCGCAAGATCAAGTGGACCATAAAAGATGAGGTGCGCACTATAGCTGAATATAAATGTCGCAAGGCCGTTGGTGTGATGTACGACAGTGTATATGTCATCGCTTTTTATACGGAGGACATACCTGCCAGCGGAGGACCGGAAATGTTTGGAATGTTACCCGGTATGATCATGGAAGTGGCTGTGCCTCGCCTGCACACTACATGGATAGCATCTAAAGTAGAGTACATAAAACCGGATGAAAAAGAGTTGGTACCTCCCAAAAAAGGCAAGGAAACAACACAAAAGGAAATGCAATCCACACTCAGTACCAGTTTACAACGTTGGGGCAAGTTTGCCGACAGGGCAGTGTGGTGGTCGTTATTATAGTTGTTTGAACTTAAAATAAAAAGGCTGCCAATCGGCAGCCTTTTTTACTATATCAGTGAGGTGTATTAACCTATTGCATTCTTCAGATCTTCTATCAGGTCGTCAGCATCTTCTATACCTACGCTCAGGCGAATCAGCGAATCGGCAAGGCCGTTTTTGATACGTTCTTCGCGCGGTATCGCAGCGTGCGTCATACTGGCAGGATGTCCACATAGCGATTCTACACCACCCAGTGACTCTGCCAGAGCGAATAGTTTTGTTTTCTTCAGTACCTCTGTTGCTGCATCTACGTTATCATCTTTCAGAATGAATGACATCATACCACCAAAACCGCGCATTTGTTTCTTCGCTATCTCGTGGTTAGGGTGATCTTCAAAGCCACACCATAACACCTTAGCTACTTTGGGGTGCGAGCGGAGGTATTCTGCAATAGCCTTACCGTTCTCACAGTGGCGTTGCATGCGTATGTGCAGGGTTTTTATGCCGCGTAGTACCAGCCAGCTATCATGAGGACCGGGTACGGCACCGCAACTGTTTTGTATAAATGCCAGGCGCTCCTGCAGGTTGTCATCATTTACTATTAACGCACCTAATACTACATCTGAGTGGCCGCCCAGGTATTTGGTAGCAGAGTGTAAAACAATATCAGCACCCAGGTCGAGCGGGTTTTGCAGATAAGGAGTGGCGAAAGTATTATCCACTACCAGCAGCAGGTTGTTCTTTTTAGCAATAGCTGCACAGCCGGCTATATCCACAATGTTCAACATCGGGTTAGTAGGTGTTTCCGACCATATCATTTTTGTGTTCTCATTGATATAAGCATTGATATTGTCAACATTGCTCATGTCAATGAAATGGAACTTGATACCGTAGTTGACGAATATTTTGGTCATGATGCGGTATGTACCACCATACAGGTCGTTGGCAACGATCACCTCATCGCCGGGAGACAGTAATTTGATAACCGCATCAGTTGCCGCCATACCACTGCCAAAGCAAAGCCCGTGCTTACCATTCTCAATAGCAGCCAGCGATTTCTCAAGCGCATGGCGGGTTGGGTTTTGTGTACGTGAGTACTCATAACCCTTATGGTCGCCCGGCGCGGCCTGTACGTATGTTGAAGTTTGATAAATGGGTGTCATAATAGCCCCGGTTGTCGGGTCCGGCTCCACACCCGCATGTATCATCTTGGTACCTATCTTATAATTTTTACTATCCATATTACTTTTTTTGACGCAGCAAAGGTAACTATTTCTATCACGCAGGATAATGAAAGAGCCGATTTTTGTATCATTACCGCCTAAACGGCCAAAGTTTGAATCCTGCATACAACAAGGCGGATAGATGGTATAATATACTGTTCATCGTGATTGCGGTGGCGGGTATTACACTAAGGTTGTACCAGCATTTCTGTGGCAGGCCACTGTGGGAGGATGAAGCCCACCTGGCCTTGAATTTCATTTGTTTTGGCTATAAAGACCTCTCTATTCCGTTAGACCATTACCAGGTAGCACCTATCCTCTTTCTATATATTACCGAAACGGTTACACGTATTTTCGGTTTCAGCGAGGTGGTGTTGAGGAGTTTCCCATTCTTTGTGTCATTATTGTCCTACCCGCTGTTTTATTATGTGGTACAATATTTAACTAAAAGCCGGCTCAGCGCAATCATCGCATTTTCCATACTTACTTTCAACACTGTTGTTATACAGTATTCATCAGAGCTGAAACCATATACCATAGAGCTGTCATCTTATATACTGCTGATATATGTGCTGTTGTCGCCACACAGGTTTGTGACACGAAACAGGTATGCCCTGCTTGCGCTAACAGGTAGCCTGGCTATGCTTACAGCTAATGCTTCGCATGTTGTGCTGGCGTGTGTAGGTATATATATTCTTGTCAGTGGTAAGTATCTGAAGAGGGTAAACGGAAAGTTTGATAAAGAGGTGATAACTAATATCGCCTACATGTTTGGATCGTGGGCATTTGTATTTGTGTTGAACTTCTTTACGTTCATATACAAACATCCATATTCAGCATCTATGAAGTTGCTGTGGCAGGAACATTTTCTTCCATCCGACCCTTTCAGCTCATCGTTTGCTGATTTCATGAGCGGTCTGTACGACCAGGCTTTTTTTGATTCCATGCTCATGTTCAGTAAAGGCTGGTATTTCTATTATGCCCTTGCGGGTCTGTTTGTGTTGGCATTGATATATGCTGTAGTAAAACGAAACAAAGAGGTTGTTGCATTGGTTATATTACCTGTTGTATTGCACCTGGTGTTGTCAATGCTGCATTTGTACCCATTATATTACCGTTTCTACTTGTACTTGTTGCCCGCGCTTATTATCCTAATGTCGTTTGGTATTACAGCAATTGTTGAACTGTTACGAAAAAGAATACCTTTTGCTTTCTCATTGATACCCATTGCGTATGTTCTGTATTGTACGGTTGTGTCTTCCATCTCTCATTTTAAAGACACCGGACGCGATATAAGGCCATGCCTGGCTTATATCAATGCACAACCACAGGATATGCAACTGCTGGTAACAACGCCTGCTACTCTGTATGAATATTATTACAGGATGGGTAAAGCGACAAACGGTAACGTTGAGAATACACCGTGGTCATTAAACCCCGAACAATTTTATGAATTTGCTGCTAAGCAGAGTACAGAGTACATGTTACTATGTTCAACGGACGGTTATGCCGATGGGTATAAATCAGTAATTGAGGAGGTTAAAAACAAAGGGTTAGTAACCGGTGAATGTACTTATGGAACTTATACGGTACTTAGGTTGAAGCCTTTGCCATAATACCCAATTTACAGACCAAAATATTTAGCTAATTTTAGCCAATGAGCAACACTCACATACGGCCTGATGATAATCTGAGTCCACAGGACAGGGATTACGAGAACAGTATACGGCCGCAGTCAATCGAGGATTTTTCGGGTCAGCCGCAACTGATAGAGAACCTGCGCATATTTATCAAAGCAGCTAATCTGCGTGGTGAGGCGCTGGATCATATTTTGTTTCATGGCCCCCCGGGATTGGGAAAAACCACTTTGTCGCGAATTGTTGCCAACGAGCTGAATGTAAACATCAAAGAGACCAGTGGGCCGGTAATCGAAAAGCCGGGCGACCTGGCAGGTCTGCTTACCAGTCTTGAAGAAAGAGATGTGTTGTTCATTGATGAGATACACAGGCTGAGTACCGTGGTAGAAGAATACCTGTATGCAGCCATGGAGGATTTCAAAATAGATATCATGATAGATACAGGTCCCGCAGCCCGTTCTGTTCAGTTGAACATCAATCCTTTTACACTGGTAGGTGCTACTACACGCTCGGGATTGCTTACCTCTCCTTTGCTCAGCCGTTTTGGAATCAAGTCAAGGTTGGAGTACTACAACAAGGATATCCTGCAGCAGATCATACTGCGCTCCTCTTCCTTGTTAAGTGTTAAGACAACTTCTGACGCCGCTATGGAGATAGCAGGCCGCAGCAGGGGAACACCACGTATTGCCAACGGTCTGCTGCGCCGTATGCGCGACTTTGCACAGGTGCTGGGTAATGGTGTGATAGACCTCGGAATAGTAGAACATGGTCTGCGTGCGCTTAATGTAGACAGTCACGGACTGGATGAGATGGATAATAAGATACTCATCACGCTGATAGATAAATTCAAGGGGGGCCCTGCCGGTATCAACAATATAGCCACGGCAGTGGGTGAAGAAGCGGGTACTATCGAGGAGGTATATGAGCCATTCCTGATACAGGAAGGTTTTATTATGCGCACGCCTAGAGGTAGGGAAGCAACTGAAAAAGCATACAAGCACCTGAACAGGAAACAGGGAGGTGACGGTAGTTTATTTTAACCCAACAATATCAAAAAGATTACCTGTAAAAGTATCCCAGCTATATTTCTCTTTTTCGCGGGCTATGTTTTGTTGCAGGTCAGGCAATGAGCCGGGGGTAAAGAATTTCAGTATCGCATCGGCTATGTCTGTAGGGTCGGGTGCAGTCACAAATCCTGTTTTGCCATCAGGTACTACTTCTGCCAGTCCGCCAACATTGGTTACCACCATCGGTTTTTCAAAATGGTATGCTACCTGCGTTATGCCACTTTGAGTCGCACTCCTGTATGGCTGAACTACCAGCTCTGCTGCTGAGAAATAATACCGTATCTCGTTGTTTGGGATGAATGAGGTGAATAAATGAATACTGCCTGCAATGTCATTGTCAACTATCTGTTGCCGGTAGGGGGCCTCTTCATCATAAAACTCTCCCGCAACAATAAGCCTGATACCTGCCTGCCTGATGCGCTCATCTTTCATGGCATCAAGCAGTATATCCATTCCCTTGTATTTGCGAATAAAACCAAAAAAGAGTATGTATTTTTTATCGGAATCGAGCCCTAAATGTTTACAGGCTTCTTCTTTACTCACAGCAGGTCCGTAATTATCATATACCGGGTGCGGACTAAATACTGATGGTTTTGACGTTAGTGTTGACAGGTCTTTCAATACATCTTTACTCATGGCCACGAAAGCATCGGCACTTTTCAGGAAGTATTTGGTAAAAGGCAAATCGCCGGGGCGATGTTCGTGTGGAATGACATTGTCAGTAATAGCTACCACTTTAGTATGCCTGTTTTTTCTTACCAGCCTGAGTATAGTACCGAAACAGGGCCCCATGAACGGGAGCCAGAAACGCACAATGACCAGGTCAGGCTTTTCTTTTTTTATATTGTTGCCAACACTTATCCAATTAAGCGGGTTTATGGAGTTGATAACGCTTTTTATGACTAATCCTGCCGGTGCGGGCTCGTCTGTGAATTGCGATTTGCCGGGGAACAGGAACGAAGGATATTGTAATGAAAATGAGTAGATGATCACTTTATGCCCTTGCTCTTGCAATACCTCCGCCAACCTTTCGTTAAAGGTTGAGATACCGCCACCACGCAGCGGATGTGCCGACCCGAGTATTACAATGTTCATTGTCTAAAAGCTTTCAAAGTCTTTTTGCGCCTGTTCGTAGTCCGAAGGTATGCCAATGTCAATAAAATATTCATTACACTCAAACCCGTACATATTTCCTTCTGCAACTGTAGCTTCAAAATAATCCCGTTCCAGGGAAAATGTTTCGGGCTTTTCTTTTTTTAGTAGCCCATTTCTATTCAGCACGTATACACCTCCGTTGATCAACCCTTCGGCATATTCTCTCTTCTCTTCAAACGCCACTATCCGACTGTTTTCATCAAGCCGAACAACGCCATAACGGTCAAAATTTGTCATTCGTTTTAATGCCAGTGTATTAACAGCGTGTTTCGATTTATGGAATTTTACCAGCTGGGTAAGGTTTACCCTGAACATTGTATCGCCATTCAATACAATTACATATTCGTGTGTGGCTTTGTGTAGGGCGAGCATAATACCACCACCTGTGCCCAATGGTTTTTGTTCTATTACATAGTCTATTGTGAACGGGCGATTCTGTGTTTGCAGCCATTCAATAACAAGTTCATGTTTATAGCCCAGAGACAGAATAACGCGTGTACACTCTTGCTGTTCAAGGTAGTCAAACATATAATGCAGGAACGGCGACCCATTGACCGGGGCCATGCACTTTGGCCGGTCGGCAACTACACGTTGTAGTCGCGTGCCCATTCCTCCTGCTAATATGATACACTCCATAGTTTTTTATATACTCCAGCTGAATAGTCCCTGTTCTGCTACCTGGTACCGGCGGAATTCGCCATTGTATTTTTGTAAAGCATTGATCACTGAATGACGTGCATTGCCCGGGCAATAGAACATCATGAACCCACCTCCGCCGGCACCACTTATTTTGCCGCCGGTAGCGCCGTAGCGCAATGCAGTGTCATAGATCTCATCCAGACGGTTATTAGATATATCTTCGGCCATTTGTTTTTTATAGCGAAACCCGAAATCCAGTATAGGGCCTATCTCATCCACTTTGCCTTTCAGCAATGCCTCTTTCATCATTTCGGCCTGCTTTTTCAATTGGTGCATTGCTTCGATTGACCGTTCATTGTTATTATGTACGTTTTGTGTTTGTGCTTCAATGATGGTAGATGATAATCGACTGGTTGATGTAAAGTATAATACCAGGTTGTTGCTGAGTTCGAATAACACCTCTTTTTTTACAGGTAGCGGATTTACGATGACCCTGTTATCTGCGTAAAATTCCATGAAGTTGATACCGCCGAAAGTAGCTGAGTACTGGTCCTGTTTACCGCCGGCCATAGATAGTTCCTCGCGCTCTATAACATATGCTATATGTGCGATGTCATATTCTCCCAAAGGCAGTTTAAGCCACTCTGCAAAAACACCAACAATAGCAACAACCAGTGTAGAAGAGCTGCCCAGGCCACTACCAGCAGGTGCATCTACCGATGTGCTTAGTTTAAATCCGCAAGGTACAGGGCCGTATTTTTTTACTATATGGTTATATACCCCTTTTGCAAGGTCAAGGTGCCCGTCAATAGGTAGTGACCCCATAAGGTCATATGTGGCTGTTTCACTGCGGTCAACTGCCTCTATAGTTATTGTGTGTGCATCAGTAAGTTCGATGTTTGCATGTGCATACAGGGATATGGCAGCGTTGAGTACTGCTCCTCCATACATGTCACAATAGGGGCTTACATCTGTACCCCCACCTGCCAGTCCGATCCTTAATGGTGCTTTGCTTCTGAACATGCTTAATTATTTATCTGCCGTATTCTTTATAGCTACAAACGATAGTACTGTGAACATTATTATACCCACAAATCCGCCAACGGTATCGGCAAGTGTATCCATATTATCCTGGGTTCTCCCTTCTACATAATGTCCCTGTATGTATTCTACTAACCAGCCCACGAATACTGTGATGAACAGCAGGAATAATAAGGATGTGGGTCTTCGGGTGGGTTCTGCCAGCAACCAGAAAAATGAAAACCCTGCAAACAACAGTATATGCGCCCATTTATCAATGAATGGGATATCTACGTCAGGCAATTCATCGCCGGGTAAAAAACATAAAATAAAAATGAGCAAGGTCCAGCTTATGGCCAGTATCCTTGCTCGCTTTTTATAAGGTGATGTTTTTGTAAAAACCTCCCACATGAATTATTCGCCTATCATGGCTTTGTAGGCAGCGGCATCCATCAGGTCATTCAACTGAGCTGCATCTCCGATAGTCATTTTTATCATCCAGCCTTTGCCGTAAGGGTCATTATTTACATCTTCCGGAGTGCCTTCAAGGTCTTTGTTTACCTCGGTAACAGTACCAGAAACGGGTAAAAACAAGTCAGAAACTGTTTTTACAGCCTCAACAGTGCCGAATATTTCGTTAGCCGCCAGCGTCTGTCCATCTGTATTCACTTCCACAAATACGATATCGCCCAGTTCACGTTGAGCGAAGTCTGTAATGCCTACTGTTGCGGTATCGCCATCTACCAGTAACCACTCGTGGTCTTTGGTGTACTTCAAATTTTCAGGGAAATTCATATTTTAAAATTTACGCGTAAAAATAGCAGTTTTTTGCAGGAAACATAATATTAAATATCTGCCCTGTTTTATTGCAGGAAATTTCTATTTATATGAACGACCATTATATGTATGGCTACCTTACCAGGGTGATATCTCCCTTTTGCATCCTGTCCTCGTCAATGAATTTGAATTGGATCATATAGTAATATGTGCCAGTGGGTTGCGGGGTGTTATAATAGGTTCCGTCCCATCCTTTATTTATGTCTTCTGTGTAAAACACCCTGTTGCCTTTCCGGTTGTAAATGGCAAATGAAAAGTTTGTTATTTTTTCAGGATAACTTGTACGGAAACGCAGGTAGTCATTCAAACCGTCCCCATTTGGAGAAAAGGCATCGGCCATCCACATAGTACAATCATTGAATGTTACAGTTGTAGTATCGGTACTTACACCACATTCATTATGTAACTCAACATAGTATACACCCGGTTCTGTTACTGCAATTTTGGGGGTTGTTTCACCTGTCGACCACAAATAATCTGTGCCCCTTACACTGATACCCTGTGGCAGATAAAGTGTTTCTTCATAGCAAACTCCGATCTTACCAGATCCGATATCTATATATGGAGGTTCGGTAAAGTTGTCGAGCTCGATACTGGTAGTGTCGGTGCATGGCACAAAATCTGTTACGGTAAGTGTTGCTTTGTATTTTCCCGGTGCGGAGTATATATGTTTGGGACTAGGGTCTGCGCTGCTTTTGTTATCGCCAAAATCCCAGTGATAAGTAGGAGGTGAAGGCGTTTGTGATGCAACGGTAATATTACTATTGAACACCACAGGGTTGTTCGTACAAAAAATATCATTATCTACAGTGAATGCTGCTTTAAGAGGGTGATTGATGTCCACTTCTTTGGTTACAGTGTCCACGCATATGCCATCGTTTGCTACCAGCATCACGTCATAGGTGTTTTGTTTTTTGTATATATGAGCAGGGCTGCGGGTTGTGTCAATGGCTGTTGAGTCGCCAAAATTCCATTTAAATGCGGCGTTTGTAGTGGTAGTTTTATTGGTGAATATCACCTTATCTTCAGTACATCCGTAATCTATTTCAAAATCAAAGTCGGTAGTACCTTCTCTCAGGTCCTGAACTGTCACCTGTACCGAATCCTTCCAGGTACAACCACCTTGCGATGACGCTGTACTTACTGTAATCACATAGGTAGTATTGCCTGTAGGGGTAATGATCGGTTTTAATTTGTTTGGACCGGGTATAGTTACCGTTGCCGCTGGCGACCAGGCAACACTATAACCTACACCAAAAGTCATATTGGTTAATGTGGCATTCAGGCTGTCTATATATTTACCACAACCCAAAATGGTTATAGGAAGCCCTGCATCAACATTTGCCTTGGGTACTACTACATGTACTGTATCAGTACCTCTTATACCACAAAGCGTTGTGTCATAATAGGTGAATAATATTTTCGCACTGTCAGTTGCTGTGACGGTTGTAGAGCTGCCTGTTGTGGACGATATAGTTGCCGGACCACTTAATACCGACCAGGAAATTATACCGGTACCGCCTACAGCTGATAATGTAGTGCCCGGTCCACTGCCACAATAATAGGCCGGGTTGGCGCTGGGTCTTAACTTGTTTGTATTTATCTGGATAACCGGGCATGTAGCAAAATCGCGCACATTAGGCACCTGTACCTGGTAAAGCGGGGTGAAGTTTATGTTAGTAGCAGATGAAATATTACCCACATAATATTGCCCGTAAAAATCAAAATATACCTTGTTGTCAACGATAGCTATACCACCTCCTCCAGGCCCCCATGGCGCACCGGATATCGTCCAGCTTTTTTGCAATACGCCTTTTTTGTCATACATCCTTATGTATTGCGGTGATGATGTATGCAGTACATAGAAATTGCCGTCACAATCGGCAACAAGGTCAAAAGGCCCACCACCGGTAAAGCCTCCAACCGTTGCAATATATATGGCATTGCCGGTTCCGTCATACCTATATACAGTGCCATTCTGTGCATCAAAACAATATATATAACCGCCTCCTGCTGCAATGTTATTTGCATACGCACTGTTGATATTATGCCCGGTGCCTTGCCACTGAGTGCCATTCCAGTAATAGATATCCTTGTGTTTGACGGCGTAAAAAGTAGGCGAAGGCCCGGGGCCGCTAAAATTGTTACTAACGGCCAGTGCTTCCATACTGTCACCGGGTATGGTATTTAATGATGGATTGGTTGGCGACAAAGGGGCATTTGGATCGAGATTATATATATGTGAGAGCGGTGTTGCACCGATCCCTCCACCTCCCATGGTGTCAGTAGCCAGGAAATATATAAAACGCGAGCCTGCCCCGGTACACTGTGGCAGTTGCCCTTGTGACTTGTTATTAAAGCACGCAAATAAGGTTAATAATAGGATAAAAAATAATTTGTTGATTTTACGCATCGTTACAATTCTATTATTAGTAGAATACGCATGAAGATAACAAAGAAAACTAAAATACGTTCACTATAAGTATCTTAAATAGATATAATAAACATTATCTATAGTGCGAAACATGAAAAACAAAATATTTCTTTTTCTATATAAAAAGTTGGGGTAAAAAAGTTTGATTGTACCATTTTTAGCATATATTTAAACCTGCATAAACTTATGTTTGAATGCAGGGTTAAAAATATTTTTACGATATGAAAAAAAATGCTACAATTTTTAATGTAAAGCAGACATTATTAATAGCGTTATTCCTTTTGGGTTTTCAGGGTGTTTTTGCACAGGCACCTACACCGCAGTATGCATATACTAATGCTACAGGTGGTAACTGGATACCGTTTGGAGTTGCTAATGGATGGGATAACTACAGGTCCCAGTTTCTGTATTTACCGGGAGACTTCCCCACACTTACATCCACCAACCCTGGTTTTATCACAGATATCTACTTTAAAAGTTATTATGCAACATCAAACTTTACGATGAATAACTTCCAGGTAGACATGGGTAATACTACGGTTACCAATTTGTCCGGATACGTTTCCGGTCTTACCAATGCATTACCACCGACTACTTGGTCTGCCGGTACGTCTATCAATGCCGGAGACTGGTTCGTGATTCACCTGGCTACACCGGTTTATATGAACCCTAGTCAGCCATTCGTTGTAGATGTTCGCCAGACAGGTGGAACAGGCGGTGTGCCCGTATATGCAGGTGGCGTGCCTAACAACTCACAGTATACAGGTAATACGCATGCGTATGGTAGCACCACATCATCTACTGCTAGTGTAAGGCGCTATTCATACCAGTTCGGTTTCGACTTCTTCTCAGGTTATCCTTGTAATGATACACCAAGAAGTTCTGTGGACGGTCCTATCAGGGTGTGTCCTAACAAACGTTTTACAGTAAGGCCTGACAGCTTTTATGCAACAGCAGAGTACAAATGGCAATATTCTACTAATGGTACTACATGGTCAAACTTCACCGGCACCCCCGGCTTATATGGTGAGATCTATGACAGTATTACCCAGGCAAAATGGTACCGCGTTACTATCACATGTGATAGTAATAAAGGATTGACCTATACTTCTCCGGGACATAAAGTGTCTATTGCCCCATTCTATTATTGTTATTGCGATAATAGTGTGACGTCTGACCTGGGTGCTGATATTGGTAAGGTAGCCATTATCAATGTTACCAATGACGACTCAATAATGAATAAGTCATTCCTGATAACAGGAACAGGTTACCCTGTTTACAATAATTCACAAGCTAATAAAACATATACCCCTTATCATGACAGCCTTGCATGGCCTTGCCTTTACAGGGATAGCTCATACAGGTTAGTTGTCACTCAGATACATCCGGGTAGCACACTACAGCCTAGTGTTGCACAGGTATATATAGATTATAACCGTGACGGATTATATAATCCCAACACAGAGCGCGTATTTATTAAAGCTATAGATGGTACAGCTAATCCTCCGGAAGTTGCTATTGCACCATTGGTAGTGCCAACTACTGCAGAAACAGGTTTGACAGGTATGCGTGTTATCATCAGTCAGGATACAGTTCAGGGTGCGCCATGCGATACTATATCCGGTTATGGCGAAGTTGAAGACTACGTTGTAGAGATCTGCTATCGTCCGTGTACAGGCCCTGTTAACGGTGGTGTAGTTGTTTCTACTGACACTTCTATGTGTAAAGGATATGAGTATACATTGACAGATACTACTTATGAAAAAACGGTTTCAGGCTTTACTCGTGCATGGCAGGTATCAGGTGATAATATAACCTGGTTCAATATTCAAAACAGCGAGGGCAAAGATACTCTGAACCGAGTATTTACAGGTCAGCCGCTGTATTACAGGTTAAGAACGATCTGTTTGCCAACGCACGATACTGCATATAATGCGCCAACCCAAATAAAAGTAAAACCAGGCTATAAGTGCTATTGCTACAGTAAGGCAATAGGTGGCGAGGGTATTGATACAAGTGATATCGGTGGTGTAACATTCGGTCCGTATTCCCGCAATAATGGAGGACCTCACTTGTTGAACCCGATAGCACGCTATCCGAGGACTGACTATACAGACATTACGCCGATTGAAATGTTTACAGATACTGTTTACCAGTTTGCTGTATATCATACAATGCCGGTAGTTGAGCACGGAGATGCTAAAGTGACCATATTCATGGACTTCAATAATAACCACGAATATGATATCCCGTCAGAGCGCGTATATACAGGGTATACATCAATTGGTAACCATACTTTGATAGATAATGTGATCGTTCCTCTCAATGCGATACTGGATGTACCAACAGGTATGCGTATCATACTGAACAACAATGTTGGTCCGAATGCACCATCTGACTCAGCTTGTGGTGGTTACATGTCCGGTGAAACTGAAGATTATATACTGATCTTCCGTAAGAGAATACCGGAGGGTGTTAGTGAAGTAGGTGCGTTGAATGGTTTCAGCGTACATCCTAACCCAACCAGTGGTAAGTTCAATGTACAGTTCAGTACCAATGTTAACATCTCTAATGTTAATCTTCGTATAACCAACGTTACCGGACAACTGGTAATGCAACAGGATTACAAACACGAGGGTGGCATGTTCTACAAAGAGGTAGACATGGGTAAACAAGCTCCCGGAGTGTACTTCGTTGAGTTACAGGCAGATGGACAAAGATTGATGAGGAAACTCGTTGTACAATAAGATATAAAATAAAATTGTTATTAAAATCCCGTAAAGAGCAAACCTTTACGGGATTTTTTTTGTCTGTATGGATACCAATTGGTTCGTAAACGATACAGTCATGACTACTATTTTACATTTCAGATTAAGGTATATCATACTTGCCTTATTATCAGGTATTTGTATGAATGTTAGTGCACAAAGCACAACTATTAATACCACCGTAGGAAGTACGGGTTACAACGGTAACAACAACTCAGGAGCCAACGGCTTCATTACATTCGTCGTAGAGAATAATTCGGGGCAGGCCATTAAGATCACGGAAGTAGGTAACTATTGCCAGACGTTACACAACAACTCTGTCAGTACGTTGTGGTATTCGTCCACCTCGTTAAGTGGCCCGGTTACATTGGCAACCCCAACCTGGAATATTGCTGCTTCAGGTAGTGTTTCCGGTATTACTACAAGTGGTATATTCCCGGTATTAACAGGTATCAATTTCCAGATACCTGATGGAGCCATTTACCGCCTGGCCATACACAACACTGGACCTGAAAATAACTATACCCTGGGTACACCCACTCCCAACACCTTTACAGCGGCCGGTGTTACCATGCGTGTGGGTGACTACCAGATTGGCGGGCAATATGTAGGATATGCGGTAGCCAACAATCCACGTTTCTTTACCGGAAGTATTACATTTGAACCCGCAGCTATCCCTTGTGATGATACATTAACCAGTGCAGTGATCAACGGTGTCTCTTCAATATGTCCCAACAAACAGTTTAGCCTGGCAGTAGGTGTGCCAAGTGGTACTTTTATATCGGGAATAACATACCAATGGCAATATTCGTTGAATGGTAATACCTGGGCCAACTTTACCGGCGTGCCAAATGTGTCTGCCGGTGGCGCTATCACCGATATGATTACAGCCAATAAGTGGTATCGTTGCATTGTTAAGTGTACTTCAAAAAACGAAACTTATATTACCCCCGCACATAAAGTGTCAATAGCGCCATTCTATTATTGCTATTGTGATAATATGACATCTGTAGACGGCGGTGCCAATGTTGGCAAGGTGGCGATCATAAATACCACAAACGATGATAGTGTGATGACCAAATCTGTTCTGAGTACAGGAACAGGCGTGCCTGTTTACAACAATGCCCAGGCTAATAAATTGTATACTGGATACCACGACAGCCTTGCCTGGCCATGCCTGTATAAGGACTCTACCTATCGTTTTGTTATTACACAAATACAATCTACAGCAACACTACAACCCAGTGTAGCACAGGTTTATATTGACTTTAACCGGGATGGGCTCTATGATCCTAATACAGAAAAGGTATTTCTGAAAGCGATTGACGGTACTGGCTCGTCTCCTGAAGTAGCAGTACTTGCCAAAAAAATGCCGTCGTCAGCACAGGTGGGGCCTACCGGTATGCGTGTCATCATCAGCGAGGATACGGTAAAAGGTGCACCTTGTGGCACTATTACAGGGTATGGAGAGGTTGAGGATTATATCATTAAGATATGCTACCGTCCATGTGATAGTCCTGTAAAAGGTGGTATAGTTGTGTCTACAGACACTTCAATGTGTAAAGGTTATGAATATACACTCACAGACACTACCTATGCAAAAACAGTGTCCGGCTTTAACCGTTCATGGCAGGTGTCAGGAGATCAGAAATCATGGTTCAATATCTTTAACAGCGAGGAAAAAGACACACTGGAAAGGGTGTTCACCGGGCAACCTTTGTTCTACAGGGTAAGGACCATTTGCCCTACTACCAATGATACAGCCTACTCTCCTTCAACCGAGATAAAAGTTAAGCCGGGTTATAAGTGTTATTGTTACAGCAAAGCTGTAGGTGGACTTGGGCTGGATTCAAGTGACATCGGCGGAATGTCTATCGGAACCTATGTACATAACTCAGGAGGTCCGCATCTGCTTAATCCTGCAGCTTACTACCCTAGGACTGACTTTACAGATAATCCACCAATAGAGCTATATACAGATAGTATCTACCATTTCTCTGTATTCCACACTATGCCGGGCACGGAACATGGAGACGCTAAGGTGACCATATTTATGGACTTTAATAATAACCACGAGTATGATATACCTGCAGAACGTATCTATACAGGTTTCACAAGTATCGGCAATCATACATTGGTCGATAATGTGCTGATACCGATGAATGCAATATTAGACGTGCCAACCGGTATGCGTGTTATTTTGAATAATAATGTAGGTCCTAACACACCTTCCGATTCAGGTTGTGGTCCTTATACTTCAGGCGAAACTGAAGATTATATTCTGATCTTCCGTAAGAAAATTGCAGAAGGCATAACAGATGCAGCCAAACTGAATGGATTCAATATACATCCTAATCCTACTACAGGCAGATTTAATATCAGGTTCAGTTCTAATGCTGAGATTGATGAGGTGAAGGTTCGTATCACGAATGTTACAGGTCAACTGGTACAGCAACATACATACGGCTACGAGGGTGGAGTGTTCAGCAAAGAGCTGGATATGACCAACCAGGCTGCAGGTGTATACTTTGTAGAACTGGATGCAGATGGCAGTAAACTGATGCAAAAACTAATAGTTCAGTAAAAACAGATCAGGGAATAAGAATAAAAAGGACAGGTAATAACACCTGTCCTTTTTTATTACGGTATAGGTTGGTTATCTCGCCAGTGTAATATCACCTTTCAGGAACCTTTGCGCTCCGGCAAGTGTTAATTGTATCATGTAGTAATAAGTGCCGATAGGCTGGGGGGTATTGTGATAGCTGCCATCCCATCCGTGATTAATATCTTCAGTATAAAATACTCTATTACCCTTCCTGTTATAGATAGCAAATGAAAAGCCTGATATCTCTTCCGGGTATTTACTACGGAATCTCAAAATATCATTCAGGTTGTCTCCGTTTGGAGAAAAAATGTCAGGCATCCAGACTGAGCAATCATTAAAGGTGACTGTTATTGTATCGGTGCTCACCCCGCAATCATTATGCAGTTCTACAAAGTAACGCCCCTCTTCGCTCACCGTGATATTTGGAGATGTAGAGCCGGTAGACCATATATAAGAGATGCCCCTGATGCTTAAGCCTACAGGAAGGTATAGTAACTCTCCTTCACAAAGAGTGGTGTCTTCCGGACCTACCTCAATATATGGCGGGTCAATAAAGTTGTCAAGTACCATACTTGTTGTATCTGTACAGGGGACAAAGTCAGTGACGGTAAGGATAACTTTATATTTGCCCGGAACAGAGTAGCGGTGTTGTGGATCAGGACCGGTGCCTGATTGTCCGTCACCAAAATTCCAGCGGTAACTGGGTGGTGCAGGTGTCTGAGATGCGACGGTGATATTACTGTTGAATTGTACAGGTTTATTTGTACAGAATATATTGTTGTCCGCCGTAAATGCGGCTTTAAGCGGGTGAAGGGTAGATATTTCTTTGGTAACAGTATCTCTGCATATACCGTTGTCTGCAACCAGGCTTACATGATAAACATCCTGCCGTTTGTAGGTATGCGCAGGATTGGTCTGTGTGCTTATACCTGAAGAATCGCCGAATATCCATTGGTAAGTCAACGCCCCTATTGATGTTGTGCTTTTGTTGATAAAGTTGACAATATCAGCGGTACAACCGTAGTCTATAGTATATTCAAAATCTGTTGTGCCTACACGTAGATCTTCAACTGTTACCGACACAGTATCCGACCATGTGCATCCACCCTGGTTCGATGCTGTTCTTACTGTGATGGTATAGGTAGTATTAGACGTAGGAGTAATGATAGGTTTTAGTTTGTTGGGTCCCGGTATCGTGATACTGGATGCAGGTGTCCATGTGACATTGTAGTTGACACCAAAGGTCATATTGGTCAGCGATGCGGATAAACTGTCTATATAGGTGCCACAGCCGGTAAGGTGCTTGGGCAAACCGGCATCCAATGTTGCTTTGGGTACAACAACGTTTACAGTGTCAGTACCTTTAATACCGCAGAACAATGTATCATAATAGGTCAATAATATTTTGGCGCTGTCAGTAGATATTACAGAAGTGGAATCACCCGTAGTGTGACTTATAGTAGCCGGGCCACTTAATACCGACCATGAAAAGATGCCCTTGCTGCCTACCGCCTTGATAGGTGTAGCAGGTCCCGAACCGCAATAGTAGGCAGGGTTGTTATTTGCTTTCACGCGTTGTGTATTCAACGCTATTACCGGGCAGGATGCGAAATCTTGCACACCTCCGATAGGTGTCACCTGGAGTGGCAGGAAATCTACGCTGTTATTTGTTGGGTTGACGGTACCAACGTAATAGGTACCGTAGTATTCAAAATACATTTTGTTATCTATCATGGCAACACCCCCGCCTCCCGGCCCATAGGGTGCTCCGGTGACGTTCCACTGTTGCTGTAATACACCCTTCAGGTTGTATTGCCTCACAAATTGCGGAGAGGATAATTGAAGAATGTAGAAATTGCCATCACAATCCGCCACAATATCAAAAGGGCCACCACCCGAGAATCCTGCCACGGAAGCAATGAAAATAGCATTGCCGGTTCCGTTATATCGGTACACATCTCCGTTTTGCGCGTCAAAACTATAGATATATCCTCCACCCGCACCGATATTATTAGCATAAGGTGCTCCTATATCATGACCGGTATTTATCCATTGTGAGCCGTCCCAATAGATATATTTTGTACCGTTGATGCTATAAAATGTGGGTGATGGCGATGCAGCATTCAAATTTGGACTTATAGCCAGGGCGCCTACATATAATGGTATAGCACTGGTAACGGGATTGGTTGCTGATTTTGGTTTTGAAGGGTCGAAGATTTGAATAAAATTATTGGCAAAATAAATATACCTCGGACCACCCCCGGAACATTGCGGCAGTTGGGCATAGGTTGTATTGCTTACCCATAAAAAGCAATATACTATCAGGAGTCCGTATCGGATATGGTTCAACATACAGGTAGTGTGTAATAAAGCTATTACATAAAGATATGTGAAAATGGCTAATGGGTGCTATGTTAAAGGCTTTTGTTTTGAGTTTTTTTGTTGCATAAGGCAGGGGGCACAATGTGCTGAACACTAAGCAGGAAGCAGCTGTATATGATTGGTTATGCGTTAAAAAGATCGTATTTTTGTAATGCTATTATATATACAAAAAACCAATCGGAAAATCAAGTGTTTTTTTGGGTGTTGAGGGGTAGTATTGGTAAAACAGCCTGTAAATCAGGCACATGAGTTATTCACGTTCTTTTTCCACAATTCGTGAATTTCTATTTTCCCCACAAAGGCATCTTTTAAATACTTTCGTTGTCCGAGGATATTTTTTCTGAACGATTAACTTTTATTTAACGCATAATATTTGATACCCATGGCTGCAACAAAAAACAAGTCCGGTAAAGGTCTCTCTTTCTCCCGTCATTATACAAAAGACGGCCTTAGCCCGTACGAGATGTTCGAGTATGATTATCGTACATCTGTCATTCGTAATCCGAATGGTGAAAAGGTATTTGAAATGACCAATGTTGAGGTTCCGAAACATTGGTCGCAGATAGCTACTGATATATTGGCACAGAAATATTTCCGCAAAGCGGGAGTACCTCAACCCGATGGCAGCCTGGGCAGGGAAACTTCTATTAAGGAAGTAGCGCACCGCCTGGCAGATTGCTGGCGCGGCTGGGGCGAAAAATATGGGTATTTCGCGAGCAAAGATGATGCCCGGGTATTTTACGATGAGTTGATATACAGTATCCTGAACCAGGGATGCGCGCCTAACTCACCGCAGTGGTTCAATACAGGTTTGTTCAGCAGCTATGGTATTGATGGTAAAGCACAGGGACACTATTATGTTGACCCCGTAACAGGACAGTTGGAGCGTTCTAAAAATGCTTATGAGCGTCCTCAACCTCACGCTTGCTTTATCTTAAGCACCAGCGACGACTTGGTGAATGAAGGTGGCATCATGGACCTGTGGGTACGCGAGGCTCGTATATTCAAATATGGCTCTGGTGTAGGAACCAACTTCTCAACTGTACGTGCAGAAGGTGAAAAGCTGAGTGGTGGCGGTACATCAAGTGGTTTGATGAGTTTCCTGAAGATCGGTGACCGTGCAGCAGGTGCTATAAAAAGCGGTGGTACTACCCGCCGTGCAGCCAAAATGGTTTGTCTCGACCTGGACCACCCTGAAGTGGTTGACTTTATAGATTGGAAAGTAGAAGAAGAGAAAAAAGTAGCTGCACTGATAGCTGCGGGTTATGCTTCTGACTATGAAGGCGAAGCATATCGTACCGTATCAGGACAGAACTCTAATAACTCCGTTCGTATACCAAACGAGTTCTTCCGTCGCCTGACCAACAACGAGGATTGGGAAATGACTGCCCGTACAGATGGCAAAGTAATGAAGAAGATACCCGCAAAAGAACTGTGGGAAAAGATCGCTTACTCTGCATGGCGTTGCGCTGATCCGGGTACGCAATATGATACTACGATCAACGAGTGGCATACCTGCCCTGAAGGCGGCCCTATCCGTGCATCCAATCCTTGTTCAGAATACATGTTCCTGGACAACACAGCCTGTAACCTGGCCTCATTGAACCTGCGTCGCTACTTCGATGAAGATACCTGCAGGTTTGATGTAGAAGGGTTTGAATATATGGTTCGCCTGTGGACGGTAGTACTTGAAGTATCAGTACTGATGGCACAGTTCCCTTCTCCTGAGGTAGCACAGCTGAGCTACGATTACCGTACACTTGGCTTAGGATATGCCAACCTGGGCTCTATGCTCATGGTAAGCGGTATACCTTACGATAGTGAAGAAGCACGTGCCATAGGTGGTGCTATCACAGCTATCATGACGGGTGTTGCTTATCGTACATCTGCTGAGATGGCAGAGTCGCTGGGTGCATTCCCCCGCTTTAAAGAGAATCGCGAGCACATGCTGCGTGTAATGCGCAACCACCGTGCTGCAGCTTACGATGCTGCTGAAGCGTACGAAGGACTGGAAACAAAACCAATGGGCATTAACGCCAAGTATTGCCCTGACTATATGCTGAAAGCGGCTACCAAAGCATGGGATGACGCGGTGCAGATGGGCGAGCAACACGGCTACCGCAACGCGCAGGCTACCGTTATCGCACCAACAGGTACTATCGGCCTGGTGATGGATTGCGATACTACCGGTATCGAGCCTGATTTTGCACTGGTGAAATTCAAAAAACTTTCCGGTGGTGGTTATTTCAAGATCATCAACCAGTCTATACCACAGGCGTTAAAGCACCTGGGTTATAATACACAGCAAATTGATGACATCGTTAAGTACGCAAAAGGCCACGCTACATTCGCAGGTGCTCCGTACATCAACCACCAGACACTGAGCGAAAAAGGTTTCATTGCCGAAGAGCTGAAAAAACTGGATGCTGCGGTAGAAAGTGCATTTGAAATAGGATTTGTGTTCAATGCATATTCACTGGGCGAAGAATGTCTGAAACGCCTGGGTTTTGAACCTGAGCAATATTTTGCTCCTGACTTCAACTTGCTGGAAGAATTAGGATTTACAGATGAGGAGATAGACGCTGCTAACGATTATGTGTGCGGTACTATGATGGTAGAAGGTGCGCCGCACCTGAAAACAGCTCACCTGCCTGTATTTGATTGTGCTAATAAGTGCGGTAAAAAAGGTGAACGTTACATTCACGCCCACGGCCATATTCGTATGATGGGTGCTACTCAGCCTTTCATAAGCGGTGCGATATCCAAAACCATCAACCTGCCGCATGAGGCAACGGTTGAAGAAATAAAAGATTGCTACTTCCTGAGCTGGCAGCTGGGCATCAAAGCATGTGCGTTATACCGCGATGGTTCTAAACTGAGTCAGCCGCTGAGCAACAAGAGTGACAAGAAGAAGAAAGAAACGAAAGAAGAAGCTGCGGCTGAAGACAGCCAGATAGTAGATATGAGCAAACTGACAGTAGAAGAACTGCTGGAAGAAGTGAACAAGCGTGTACAAGCCAGCCCTGATACACAACTGAAACGCGAACTGAGCCGCATTGTAGAACGTAAACAACTACCGGCAAAACGTCGTGGCTATACCATCAAGGCAAAAGTAGGCGGACAGCCATTGTTCGTGCGCACGGGTGAGTATAACGATGGTACACTGGGTGAGATATTCCTGGATATGGCTAAAGAAGGTGCAACAATGCGTAGCCTGATGAATAGCTTTGCTATTGCTGTTTCAGTAGGCCTGCAGTATGGTGTGCCGCTGGAAGAGTATGTAGACAAATTCACCTTTACACGCTTTGAACCGGCTGGTATTGTGGAACACCCGAATATCAAATCGGCTACATCTGTACTTGACTTTATCTTCCGTTTGTTAGCGTTCGAATACCTGGATCGTACAGACCTGGTACACGTACAAGACCCCGAGCGCATACAAGGAGAAGACACAGCCGCTAAGCAAGAGCTATCGCAGGTACGTGTAACGCCACCTGCTGCACAAAAGCAGAAGAACACAACTGTTGCGCCTAAAGCAGTAGGCGTGTCAGCACAAAATTCTGCTGATGTGAAAAAGCTGATGGGTACCAGCGCCGATGCGCCTGTTTGCCGCAACTGTGGTAACATTACCCTGCGCAACGGTACCTGCTATATGTGTCCTAACTGCGGCACTACCACAGGATGCAGCTAAGAATATTACGAATAGTTTTCGATGATTAATACAGACAGCACAGCCCCGGATTACTCCGGGGCTTTTTGTTGATTGTCACCTAAAGGAAGATGAATACTACTTTGTAAGCTCAGTCACAGCCCTGTATACTTTGGTCACTACAGAGCTCATCCTTAAATAGTCCAGCGTTTCCGGTTTGTCGTCAGCGGTATGATAATAGATATTCCGGTAACGGGTACAATCTGTTACCAGTACAGACGGCCATTTAAAACGTGTATAGTTTTTATGGGTACGCATGTCGACATGTTTAGACCATGCCGCTGCCCTGAAAACTTTGGTAGGGGTGCCGCTTTTGCCATGAGTAAACTCTTTGGTAAACAGCCTGGCGAATTTGCCTGCAAATGGTTTGTGTATCACGGCGATAAAATCCCCGGTGCTTCTGTGAAAAATACCTGATAGAAAGGACGGGTAGGTCTGCGAATTTTTATGATCGTCAAAATAGCCTATCATTTCCAGGCAAACCATGCCAACTACAGGAGTATTATTGTTGTGGAGCGATGTAGCGTGTATAGAGCTACCCATGTCCTGCGAGCCATAATAAGGAGGTTCTTCAGGACTATAAGCTACCAGGTCTATTCTTACTTCCCATTTGCTTTGGTCCGTTTCTGAAAGCATGCGGGCTAGCTCCAATAGTCCCGCTACACCGCTGGCGTTATCGTCAGCACCGGGAAAATCTCCGAATACATCGTAGTGTGCCCCTATAATAATGCGTGGCGCATTTACAGGGCCGAATGTGGCATAGACATTATTATACTTCTTCCCTTTTGAAAGGAATGATTGTATATATGTTTCTTTTGTCAGTCCGGAAAACTGCTCATAGATGTACTGTCCCGTATGGTTCAGGGCTACTGTATCAGTATAGTTCCTGTAGCCGGGGCCTTCAGTAAGCTTGTCTACATGTTTGCGCAGGGCGGCCTCGCTGGCCTCTGTACCATACGCGCACAGTTGAGTCATGAACAAACAGGCTGTAACAACAACATGTAAAAGGCAACATCTCATATTTGTTTCTTTAGGGGTTAATTACCATCCTTGTGTTCCCAGAGGTGCAGGCAGGCATAGGTGCGGTACGGGCGCCACCTGGCCGATAGCTGCAGCATCTTTTCGCGCAATTGTTTTTTATCAGCCGGGTCAAGCTTATATACTTGTATCATGGCTTGCTGAATACCCAGGTCGTCTACCGCAAATACATCTTCCCTGCCCAGGGCAAACATTAGTAGCATCTCCACCGTCCATTTGCCTACACCTTTTATCGGCAGCAGAAATTCCTTTACCTCATCATCACTCATTTTATGCAACGCTTTATCACTCATATCATATTCAAGCGCATAGCGGGCTATGTTTTGTATATAATGCGTTTTAGCGTTCGACAACCCTATTGATCTAAGTTGCTCAAAAGGCATATCTGCTACCTGTACCGGTGTCGGTTCCACACCATCAAACAGGTCGATAAAACGATCGTATATCACCTTTGCTACTTTGGTAGACAACTGCTGGCTCATAATAGAGCGCATCAGGTGCAGGGTGACATTCCTGCGTTTTTCCAGTTTTTTACCTGCTGAATTTTGCAGCACTTTTTCCAGTTTTTTATCTTTTGAAAGATGTGCCAGGTAGGCAGCTTCTTTTTTTACGGTCATAGTAATGAGTGGCTGATTAAGATGTCAATTTATCTGCTGTCTGTACAAATAAGTCAATTAAGATAATAAAAACTTATATATTCTGAAAGCAAGCAGGGCAAAGGAGGTCATACTTATCCTGATATTTACATATTCAAATAGTATCTTTGCCCCCGCATTTAATATTTAGATATGAAGAATACTCCATTTACTGATAAGCACATTGCACTGGGCGCTAAAATGGCCGAGTTCGCAGGTTATAATATGCCTATATCCTACAGCGGTATCAACGATGAGCACGCTACGGTACGTAAGAACGCCGGTGTTTTCGACGTGAGCCACATGGGCGAGTTCATCCTGAAAGGCCCCGACGCGCTCGACCTGATTCAACGTGTGACCAGCAATGACGCTGCCAAGCTGAATGCTCCCGGTAAAGCTCAGTACTCATGCCTGCCCAACGATGAGGGTGGTATAGTAGATGACCTGCTGGTATATGCTATTGAACCGAACAACGTGTACATGCTGGTAGTAAATGCTTCCAACATCGAGAAAGACTGGAACTGGATAAGCAAGCATAATACAAAGAATGTAGAGATGCACAACATCTCTGACAAAACAGGCCTGCTGGCTGTACAAGGCCCTAAAGCTGTTGAGTATATGCAGGAACTGACCGATATGGACATCACCAACCTGAAATACTACACTTTTGTAAAAGGTACGTTTGCCGGTATTGAGAATGTTGTGGTAAGCGCTACGGGTTATACCGGTGCAGGTGGTGTAGAAATATATTTTGAAGATACAGACGGTGCGGGCGATAAGATATGGGAAGAAGTATTTCGTGTCGGTGGCCCTAAAGGCATGAAGCCTATCGGCCTGGGCGCGCGTGATACACTGCGCCTCGAAATGGGTTTCTGCCTGTATGGTAATGATATTGACGATACAACCTCTCCTTTAGAAGCAGGACTGGGATGGATCACCAAATTCACGAAAGATTTTACGTCTAAAGAAAAATTTGAAGCTCAGAAAGCTAATGGCGTTAGTCGCAAGCTGGTAGGTTTCGTGATGGTAGACAAGGGTATTCCCCGTCATCACTACAAGATACAGAACGCCGCAGGCGAAGAGATAGGTTTTGTAACCTCAGGTACACAATCACCTAGCCTGGGCAAAGCGATAGGTATGGGTTATGTACGTAAGGATATGGCTGCTGAAGGCAACGAAATAAACATCATGATCCGCGACAAGGCAGTTAAAGCCAAAGTGGTGAAAATGCCTTTTGAATAATAATATTGATATAGTATGACAAAGCCCGCATATAGTATGCGGGCTTTTTTTTATACCTTATCTGATATTTATCCCTATGCTGTCCCGTATTTCGTATTTCATTTGTGTGATTCTGGTGTTATATACATCGGTCGTGTTCTATCCAAAATGGAACAACACAGCTACGGAATCTCCTTTGGGTTGGGACGCTTGTACCTATTACTGGTACCTGCCTGCAACATTTATCTATAAAGACCTGAAACAACAGAAATTTGGAGACAGCATAATAGCCAAATATGGTTTTACTTCCGGTTTTTGTCAGTCATATCTCTACGAGGGAGGCAACAGGGTCATTACCTATAGTTCTGGAGTTGCAGTTTTAGAATTGCCGGCTTTTACTATTGCACATATCCTGGCGCGTCCGTTAGGTTATCCTGCCGATGGATTTTCAAAACCCTACCAGGTGGCGGTACAATTGTGGGGTGTTTTGGCAGGATTGGTGGGCTTGTGGTATTTCAGAAGATTACTGCTGTTGTATTTCAGTGATAAAGCAACGGCCATAACTTTGTTCTTACTTGTTGTCGGTACCAACTATCTGAATTATGCAGCTATTGATGTTACCATCACCCATAGTTACCTGTTCACTATCTACGTATTTCTGCTGCTTAATACGCATTACTTTTATGCCACACCCAATAGGAAATATGCTGTAAGAATAGGACTGCTTATGGGCCTGGCGATACTGGTACGCCCGTCAGAAATGATAGCTGCCATTATTCCGCTGGCATGGGGCATGGAAAGTATCTCGTTCAGCGCAATAAAAGAACGGATAAGCTTTTTGATGCAACATTACAGGTATTTACTCCTCGCCGTTGCATGCACGGTATTGGTAGGCTCTTTACAGGTGGCTTATTGGTGGTATGTTGCAGGGCAGCCATTTGTATATAGCTATACCGATCAGGGCTTTACATGGAAAAGCCCGCACTTCTGGTTATATACCTTCAGTTACCGTAGCGGCTGGCTGGTGTATACGCCGTTATTGATGTTTGTATTTGCTGGGTTATTGCCTTTTTTATGGAGAGGGAAGAACAAGGTTGCTATCATTACTTTTTTTCTTGTCAATTACTATATTATTTCTGCATGGGATATTTGGTGGTACGGTGGTATGGGCGGGCGCGCTATGGTACAGAGCTACGTTGTTGTGTTTTTTATCATCGCAACCCTGGTTGAAACTTTGTTGCGGACACGCTGGTTGAAATGGCCCGTATTTGCTTTGATGCTCCTGTTCGTTTATGTAAATGTCTGGTTCACATACACGGCACATGCTGCTTCAGGATTGTATGACCCTGTTTGTATGACAAGGGCATATTATTGGGCTGTAGTGGGGCGTTTCAAAGTGCCTGCTTACACGGTAAGGTATAAGGATACTGATGAGTATTTTGATGGAACGCCACGTAATATGCAAGTATTGTACACAAATGGTTTTGAAGAAGATACCACTGAGACTGATATAGAACCAATAGCCGGGTCCTGCTCGTTGCTTATGGATGCAGGCAGGACCTATGCTCCGAAAATGGGAGTGTCATATGTTGACAAACACGCAGATTGGGTACGTGTCAAAGCAAAGATACATATGACTTGCTGGGAGTGGGAAACATGGAGGCAAATACAATTAACGGTGGGGTTTCTTGAAAACAAAAACTACATAAAAAGAAATACGTTAAGGCTTAACCACGCAACGGAACATTGGGATGATGAGATATTTTTTGATGTAAAGATACCTGGCCAGTCTTTCGATTCAGTAGATATTGTCATATGGAACCCAGGCACAACATGTCCTGTAATGGTGGATGATATTGAACTATGGTCTTTTGAAGAATAATTATCTATCGTTCTTTATAGATACTATAATGGCTGCTGCTATCTGTAAATTTGAAATAAACAGGATTCAGCTCTTTATATCCGAATACACCCCATTTAGAAACAAAATCATTTGTATATACACATACCCAGCTCAGCTCGTCTACATTCTCAGTTATTAGTATAGATGCTGTCTTGTTCCTTTCCAGTGTCGATAATAACCAGAATTCGTAACAGGTAGCCCAGGGGAAAAGCAAGGTTTCGGCAGGTACGGTATTGTCTGCAACAATGGCTTTTTCATGGCCGTACTTGTCCAGGTAGCCGCGGTACCAGTCTATGCGGTCCCTGTAAAAGTTATGTTGGATATAAATACGTGCTATGCCGGTTAACAGTATGAACAGGAACAATGTCGAGGCAACCTTAGGTTTAAATAGCGCAGGCAACACATCATACACTAGTGGTACTGCCAGTATCAGCGATAAGGGCAGGTACAGGTTCTCCATATAAAAGTCAGGGGCATATCCGTCAGGGAAACATACATTGATGAGCAGCGTGTAACCGGCAAAGGCACCATACACCAGTATCAGCTTCAGCCGGTTTTTTTGTCTTATGTATAAGATCGTTATCAGCACCAATACTACAGGTATCCAGTAATACAGGCTCAGCCAGTTGCTGATGAAGTGTTTGTGGGAGTACAGGTTGAAATAGTTAGGGAATAAGGTTTTAAAATTGCTCAAACCTCCCATTGACTGGCTTTCATAACTATCTGAGAAAATGTATTTCTTCAGCAGTATGGTGATAATGAACACGATATTGATGCCGCTCCACAACCATCGGTTCATGCGCATGTCGCTGCTCAGAAATACAAATGCCGAAACAAAGAAGAAAGGGAAGATGATAAGCGGGTGAGACAACCCTGCTACCATAATACCAATGATCAGTAAAGGGTATAGCAAATATGCAGGTATACGCTTTTCTGTGGTGGCCAGGGCCCATACCATCACCATAAAGGCCATGCCCAATGGTAATTCTGATATACCCCAATAATAAGTATGGGCGGCAAACAGCAGATTCAACAATAATATCACCAGTGCAGCGCGGTAATTTTTCAGCACATTGCCGCATATAACATAGAAAACAAAATACCAGATGATAAACCCGAATGAGTAACTCATGATCACCCACTTAAGTGGTAACGACAGCCTGGTGGCAACGACAGGGAACATCTCAGTAAGCACAGCTATATACCTGTCGTGATGAATGACAAAATTTCCCGTACGTACAATGTCGAACAGGAAAAAGGCATTATCCAGCAATATGATACGTTCTTTGTAAAATACCAGGGCCATTATGGTGAGTATAAAGTAGGCCCATATGCCGGTATTGTATAATTTTTTATCCATTAAGGGTACTGATACATTATTTGTTGGCTTACTATTAACAAGCCTGATTATGAGTAATTAACGCTTTCAGCCAATAAAACTATTGATTTGATGTAAAATCCTGCCATAAAGAGCAAAGTTTTTTCTTTCTTTGCAGACAATTCCAAAATACATATTCATGCCGCCAAAGTACAGCCGCATACTGCTGAAATTATCCGGAGAATCTTTAATGGGTGACAGTAAATACGGTATTGATCCTAAAATGCTGGAACAATACGCCCAGGACATCAAAGCGATAACTGATCTCGGTGTACAGGTGGCTGTAGTGATAGGCGGCGGTAACATCTACCGTGGTATGAATGAAGCGGAAACAGGCATAGAGCGCGCACAGGGCGACTATATGGGTATGCTGGCCACGCTGATCAATGGTATGGCACTACAAGCTTCGCTGGAAAGAGTAGGGGTTATCACCCGCCTGCAGAGCGCTATTAAAATGGAACAGGTAGCAGAGCCATACATCCGCAGGCGCGCCATCCGCCACCTTGAGAAAGGCCGTGTCGTGATATTCGGTGCCGGAACAGGCAACCCTTATTTTACTACAGATACTGCAGGCTCGCTCAGGGCTATAGAAATAAAAGCTGATGTGATACTGAAAGGTACACGCGTAGATGGTATTTATTCTGCCGACCCAGAAAAAGACAGCAGTGCTACCCGCTACGACAAACTTTCTTTCAACGAGGTCATCAGCAAAGAACTGAAGGTAATGGATATGACCGCCTTCACGCTTTGTCAGGAAAATAACCTGCCTATTATAGTATTTGATATGAATACTCCGGGCAACCTGGCCAATGTGGTAAGTGGTAAGGCCGTAGGTACGTTGGTAAGCTAAGCTCAGCGCATCCTTTTCTTTTTATTTTTCTCGTAATCTTCAAATATGAAGCTGCCCAACCCGTCAAGGGATGAGTAGAAGGCTTTGCCGTTGTTCACCTCGGTAAAGTTGCGTACAAAATCCTGCAGGTAAGGGTCGTTGGCTATCATAAATGTGATCACGGGTATCTTAAGCCTGCGCAATTGCCCGGCCAGGTTCAGTGTCTTGTTCAGTATTTTACTGTCTATACCAAAACTGTTCTTATAATATTTGTTCCCGATCTTCAGGCAGGTGGGTTTGCCATCGGTTATCATAAATATCTGCTTATTGGGATTCTTTCTGCGGCGTAGTATATCCATCGCCATCTCCAGCCCCGCAACGGTGTTGGTATGATATGGCCCCACCTGCAGATAGGGCAGGTCTTTCATCTCTATCTGCCAGGCGTCATTCCCAAAGGCCACAATGTCCAGCGTATCTTTCGGGTAGCGGGTAGTAATGAGCTCACTCAGTGCCATGGCTACTTTCTTGGCAGGAGTTATACGGTCTTCTCCATACAGTATCATCGAGTGCGATATATCTATCATCAGCACGGTAGATGTCTGCGTTTTGAAGTCCATTTCATGTATCTCCAGGTCGTCCTGGTGCATATCCAGTTGCTCTATGCCTCGGTTGATGAGGGAGTTGCGTATACTGCCTGTATAGTCAATAGCATCCAGCCGGTCGCCAAATTCGTAGGGGCGTGTCTCCGGGTTCAGTTCATCGCCATTCCCTGTCTTGAAAGTATGGTGATTTCCCCTGTTGCCTTTCTTCAGCTTGCCGAATATCTCGTCCAGCGAGCGCTTGCGGATGGTCTGCTCTGTTTTGCCCGTTATAGCAAAGCTGCCGTCATTCTCCTGTTCTTTCAGGTACCCTTTGGCCTTCAGGTCTTCAATAAAATCACCTATGCCATAATCATCATCCGTTAGTTTATACTCCCTGTCCAGTTGTGTCAGCCAGTCCAGTGCTTCGGTAGCATCGCCACTGGTGTATTGCAGCAACTCCATAAACAGGTTGAACAACTTCTCAAAAGGCGTCTTCCCTTCCTGCTCTTTGAACTGTGTAAATAATATACCCTTCATGACTATACACTAAGTTACGTAGTTTACCGTAGGGCAGGAATAAGGTTTAGCAATAGAGCTATTGTCTGCGCTATTTCACGCGTTTGCCCTGCATAGAATAGGCTCTTGATATATGAGGGTCTGTAAAATGATAAGAAAAGTTAATGCTATCGGTGTTGATAAATCCACCTGAGTTTATTACATAGTTCGCAGCAGAGGTAAAGGGTCCGCATTGTGAATAATTTAGTTTGTATTGTGTGCTATCCTCCATACCCCATAAATGGTTATCCATCTGTTTCGATTTATCAATTAATGTGGTATCAATAATCGTCATCTTCATGGCCGGCAATTGAGACGTCGTAAAGCCCGGATAATAACAATACACGGTGTCATCAATAGCATAGCTGAAATGAATTTTCACATCTCTGAATGTGTCTAAATGTAACTGGGCAGTATTATAGCTCCCATAGGTAATAATATCAACCACAAAATCACCGGTATAACTTTCCCTGAAATCAGTTTTGGGTGTTTCGTCCTGCTTTTGTGGTTCTGGCGTGGGAGCCTCTTCCTTTTTGCCGCAGGATAACAAAATGAGTATCAGAATAAGCGATGCAAGTACTTTTCTCATAGGGCTGAATATTAGATACACTAAATTTAAACTATTATTTTGCCTTGTTGTCATCATTTCTCTGCAATACTTACCCATATATTACCGTTACTTACCCTTAGAGGGTGCTTGATATGTAGCGGGTTGTATATCTTGTAATATAAATAAGGGTTATGAGAATAGTATTGAACAGGCTGTTCATGCTGCTGGTAGCAAGTACGCTACTGGTAGGCGCATGTAATAAGGACAATTATTCTACCGAACCGTTAGCTACCACCAATCCCGCGGTCACGGGCTACGGTATCTTCTCGGTTGATGGCAGCGGCAATCTCGTCATGAATGGCGTATCTGTCACCAACACCCCTTACCATTTTGATAATATCATTCGCGACAACCCCAATGCTAAAACGCTCATCATGAAAGATTGCCCCGGCTCTGAAGACGATGATGCTAACTTGCTCGCAGCACGCAAGATACGCCAGGCAGGTTTGAATATTCATGTTACGGCTACATCCGAGCTGGCCAGCGGTGCTGTCGATATGTTCTTTGCCGGCGTGAAAAGGACGATGGAGGCAGGCGCTAAATTCGGCGTTCACTCATGGACAGACGGCAAGAACGACGCTACAGATTTTCCCAAAGGTGACGCACAACATCAGCCATACATAGATTACTTTAAAGAAATGGGCCTCTCCCAACAGCAGGCCGAAGACTTTTATTACTTCACTATATATGCAGCTTCTCCCAACGATATCCACTGGATGACACAAGCTGAAATAGACAAATACGGACTATTGAACTAAGACGTTACCTGAACTTAAAAACCTTCATCAATTCATCTTTATAATTCCTGCCTACTGGTATAGTATTGCCCTGTACTACAAGTTCATTTTCTGTGAACGTGTCAATATGGTTCACATTCACGCAATAGGACCGGTGTACACGTACAAAATAATCCCTGTTCAACACATCCATTGTTTTGGTCAGTGTATTGCGTATCAGGTAGGTCTTTTCGGTGGTCACTATTTTTACATAGTTATCTTCCGCACTCAGAAAAAGTATATCATTCAAAAATTGTTTGATGAATTTGTGACCGTCTTTTATGAACACGTGGTTTTGTTTCAGATAGATATTTCCCTCGGTTGCTGCAGGCTGTTCTTCTTTGTTATCATTTTCATTCCTGTAGGCAAAGTTGTGCAGCGCCAGCTCTATCGATACCAGTAACGAGCTCGTTGTAAAAGGCTTTACAACATATGCCGCCGGAAAGGTATTTTTCGCCCTGTTCACAGTAGCAGCATCTGCATGTGCGGTAATGTATATGAATGGCGTGGGTTGCAGTTCATTAATGGCATAGGCAATGTCTACCCCGGTTTTATTACCTTTTATGCTGATGTCCAACAGCACCAGGTCGGGCGGCTCTTTTTTGAACATTTTGATCGCGCTGTCAATATTGTCGGTAATACCTGTTATCATATATCCGGCTTGTTTCAGTCTTGCGGCTATATCATGGGCCACCAGCAACTCATCCTCAACTATCTGTATTTTAAAAGGCTCCATAGTATTTTGTTTATGCGGTGTAAGGTATGGTAAGTGTAAACCGGGTCCCTCCATCAACTATTAAAGACAGGTAGCCGTTCAGTTGTTTTACAAACGTCTGTATCAGCTCTTTACCAAACGAGCCTTCTTTGTCCTTCCACTCATCTATATTTACACCTTTACCATTGTCCGCCACTTCCAGTTCCAGTTGGTCGGCCTTTCTTTTTAGTGTAATGCTTAATTCAGGGCTATTGTTATCTACGTAAGCATATTTAAAAGCATTGGTCACCAGCTCGTTGATAATAAGGCTCAATGGTATGGCCTGGTCTACATTCATCAGTTCATTATCTATATCCAGGTTTATTGCAATGTTGTCAGCATCATAGCCATAGGCGCTTTGCAGACTGTCTACCAGGTCGCTGATAAACTCCCTGATGTTTATCTCTGTAATATTGTCGCGTGTGTACAGGCGTTGGTGTATCAGGCTCATAGCTTCTATGCGTTGTTGCCCCTCTCTTACGGCCTTCGATGCTGCGCTGTCTTTTATCCTGAACGATTGCAGGCTCAGCAGGCTGGAGATGATCTGCAGGTTGTTCTTCACCCTGTGGTGCAGTTCTTTCATCAGCAGGGTTAGTTTGTCACTTTGTTTTTTTATCGTGGCAGTCGCTGCCCTTTGCCTGATGTATTGTACCAATACCAGCACGGCCAGCAAAGCTACTATGCCCAGCCCTATAGTAAGTCTTTTGTTATTCACTTTCTCGTGGGCTATACGTTCGTCTTTTTTCTCAGACTCGTACTGCTCCTTTAGTTCGGCAATGGTTTTTTGAACCTCCTTTCCCGACAGGCTGTCTTCCGTTTCTTTATGTTCTTTCAAAGCATTGTATGCCGTAAAGTAGTCACCCTCAAGTGCTGAAAGTTTTGACAGGTTCCTGGATGCCAGGCTATATAGTTTTGTCAGTGTTTTAGCCCGGGCTATTTCTTTTGCTTCCGTCAGGCTTTTTATCCCGTCTTTATACCTGCCAACAGCTTCAAAAGTACTCGCGTACATCATCAGGAGTTTTACTCTGTCTTGCGGAGCTTCTATGTTTTCTATCATATTTTCTGCCTTTCCCAGGTAGTAGAGTGCAGAATCAAAGTTGCCCAACTTGCTATAACATTCTCCGGCTATTGTGTAAGCATTTGTCAATTGCCTGGGTGTAGGGTCTACTTCTATACTGTAGTATATCGCCTGATGCAGGTAGGGTAATGCTTCTCTATACTTACCGGCAGTATTATATAGCATTGCAAGGTTCGTCAACACTACTGCCCTGTTCAATATATTTCCTGTCAGCTCATTCATTTCAAGCGCCTTCTTTGAGTAGTGGATACTCTCATCCAGGTTATTCAGCATGTCATATACTGCTGATAGCATGGTATACGAATTGGAAATACTTACAGTATCTTTTACCTCTGTTGCCACTTCCAGTTGCCGGTGTGCATACCGTAGTGCCGACTTTGCATCTCCTTTAGCCAGGTAGTATCCGGCTACGATATTCAAAGCATAAGTATAGTACACGCCTTTTTTGCCGGCAAGGTCATATTGCTCTATGGTCTTCAAAGCATATAGCTTTGAAGAGTCGTGCTGGTCGTTCGCAAAAAATACATTAGATAATGCAAAACAGGCTGTTGCTTGTTTTGTATGGTTACCACTTTTCCTGCCCATGGCAATGGCCTTATATGCATATTGCAGGCCAATTTTGGTTTCATATTCACTGGCAGTGCAAATGGCTGCCCAGGCATAGTTATCTGCACTGTCAGCGGCAGTAGTACATTGCGCCAATTTCTCAATATAATCACCCGCCGATTGCCCGTAGGTAATACTGGCCAGTACCAACAGCGCTATGGTGGCACTCAAATGACGTGTCATGTATGCTTTCGTTGTTTTGTGTAACATCACTACGGTATTACTTCTGTAAAATTAGACCATAGCGCCCCTTATAAAAACCACTCACCCACAAACTATTGTCGTTCGCCCCAATAATTTATTATCTGCGTTGTTGGCATGTAATATTGACTAAAACTTTAAATTATGAAAAAATCATTACTCGTCATTGCAGGTTTGACCTTTTCTATGGCCCTGCAGGCACAAATTACACTCAATAGTTCTAATGCGCCATCTACGGCTCAATGCCAGAGCAACGATACTTTCCGTAAATTAAGTACAACCGGCCTGCCCGACCTGTCTCCTAAAACAAATGCTACATGGGACCTGACAGGAATTGCTGATTTAGGCAGTTTCTTTACATACAACGGCGTAGCATCTTCCGGTGCTTTTCCCAACGCTACTTTTACACTATCTCGAAAGTATCTTTTCTCTGCTTTGAGTTACAACAATATAAGTATGTTTGGAATTACCGGCAGCGGTATTATTGACTATGGTGAACATATAGACCGTCAACCTTTGTCTATCGGTGCTCTCACAGGCGACCCCGGCGATAGTCTGGTCTTTGCTCAACAGGATATTATATACAGTCCGTCAGAAACGGTAATAAAGTATCCATGCACAATGAGTACTACCTGGACAGACGTAAATAGCTTTAATACGAAATTCAACCTTACGGTATCTGCTTATTCATTAAATAATACGCCGGGCGAAAGACGCACTGTAAGAACAGAAAAGAAAACTGTGAAGGGGTGGGGCAAGATGAAAGTAGATGATGAAAACGGTAATCCCACAGGATATATGGATGTTTTATTGGTAGAATTAGAGCGAAGCGTGAAAGACAGTTTCTACCTCGGCGGCAGCCCGGCTCCTGCCCCATTACTCACAGCCTTTGGTGTGTCCCAGGGGCAGGTATTGGATGAATATTTCCGATTCTTCTATCGTGCGGGTGAATTCAAACCTTTGCTTGAATTAGAATATACCAACAGCAGCTTTACGACAGTAAGTAGTGCCGAAGTACACAGTGAGAGATTGGCACCTACTTCTGTAAATACCATCAGTAAAGAGCAGATCAACATCTATCCTAACCCGGTAGCAAATGGCTCATTTACGGTAAAAGTAGATGGTGCGTATAAAAGCATCAGCTACCAATTGTACAATATGACGGGACAGGTGGTAGCGGCAAATATATTGCCTGCAAATGGTACGGTGTCCTTACCTGCTGATGTTCCCGCTGGTAACTATTTTATCAAGCTGCAAACTGAGGGAGGCGCTTATGGTGTTAAACAGGTCAATATTGTAAAATAATTCCGTTCATTTATTAAATTATCCTGCCGCTGTTGAGTGGCAGGATAATTTAAATTCAAGAAAACAAGCGATGGATAGGTACTTAAAGTTTATTTTTTTGTTCTTGGTGATTGCCTCATGTCGCAGGAGTGATAATGCTGACAGTATTGCACCCGGGCAGGATTTTGATTCATACCTGGCCGAACAGGTTACTGGTCAGAATATCCCTGCCTTATCTGTATTGATGTTCAAAGGCAGTGAAATCAAGTATGAAAAATACCTGGGTGTAGCTGATAAAACTACAAACGTACCGCTCAGCGATGCTCATGTTTTTCTGCTGGCTTCTATCTCAAAAACGGTCACCGCTACGGCCCTGATGCAATTGTTCGAACAGGGTAAGTTTAAACTGGATGACAAAATAAATGACTACCTGCCATTTGCGGTAAAGATTCCGGGGCATGCTACTCCTGTTTCTTTCAGAATGTTGCTGACACATACATCTGCCATTGCTGATGGCAAAGCGCTCGACGACCAGTATTATTACAACAGGGACAGCCCGGTACCATTGGCTGATTTTCTTAAAGACTACCTTACCCCAGCTGGTAAATACTATAACGCAAAGGATAATTTTTATGACTTTGAACCTGGCACTATGCAGGAATACAGTAACGAGGGAAGCGCGCTCATCGCTGTACTGGTAGAAAGTATCTCAGGTATGGATTTCCCAACGTACTGTAAGCAAAATATTTTCGCACCATTAGGTATGAACAACACCTATTGGAAACTGGCTGATGTGCCGGTAAAAAACCTGGTTCGCCCATACGACGGTAATCAGGCCATCGATCATTATACTTTCACAGACTATCCGAATGGTGGTTTGCGAACAAGTGTACGGGATATGTTCAGGTTCTTATCCGCCTATGGAAACGAGGGGATATTCAATGGTACGCAAATACTAAAGGCAGCTACCGTACACGAGATGCTGAAACAACAGATACCATCCATAGACCCGACAACAGGGCTGCATTGGTTCATTATGAATAGCAGCAGGAATATATGGGGACATGATGGTGGAGAACAAGGTGTTGCTACTATTATGGGAGTCAATCCCGATACAAAAGTAGGGGTGCTTATTTTCACCAACCAGGGCAATGCAGACCTGGATAACTTACTCACAGCGGCATACGATCATGCTGAAAAACTGTAAGATGCTTACAACTATCATTCGCTAAACTCGTTCTATTTATATTTATCTACCTGGTAAATTGAGAGGCCGCTATCGTGCGGTTTCTTTTTTTTAATAGCTACTCCAGCTTGAAAACTACAGGCAGTGTATAGATCACTCTTACGGGTTTGCCCTTATAAGTGCCGGGCTGCCATGCCGGCATCGACTTTACTAGCCGTATCGCTTCTTCTTCTAGCCCTGCGCCTAACCTTCGTGTATTACGTGCTACGAATGGTTCCTGCACCGCGCCATGCTCATCTACCATAAAACGAACGTAGACCGTTCCCGTTATGTTAGCTTCCTGTGCTACAGGCGGGTATTTGTGATGCATCACGATATACTTATTTACATCCCCTTTAAATTCCGGCCTTGTGGTAAGTTCGTCTATCAGTCTTTTCTCAGTACCTGTGGTGTCTGTTTGCGCATGCAGTGTATTGCCTGCTGCAAATAGCAGGAGTAGTAGTGATACGATATGTATAGTTCTTCTCCTCATTTCTTCCTGAATACGCGGGTCATTTTATGCCAGAAAGTTTCTTTTTTTACAGTTCTGATTACCACCGGGGCTCCGCCTGTTGTACGTCCTGGATCTATCTCTGGCAATACATAGTCCACTATCACTGCTTTATCCAGCTCTTCTTCCGGATACCTGTATAGTATTATCTCGTTCGCCGACAGGTCTATTACATCACCCTTCTTCTCCAATATCATAGATCCCGCCACATAGTTCTTGTTGTTTACGTATTCGGTCAGGATAGTTATTTCGCCTTTTACAGATTTAGGTACCTGTATGGAAAACCTGCCATGCTTATCAGTTATTGCGAAAAGTTCAGTACTGTCAATGTATACTTTCAGCCCGCTTATGGGCTGGCCGGAATGATAATCCATGACAACGCCGGTTAACGCAATCTGTCTCTGATTGGTTACTTCTGCCGGATTGGTAATTTCTATCTGTGGCTTTGTTCTGCCAAAAGCTTTTTCTTGGTAAAACAATGCCTGCGCCATCAGGAACGATGCTGCCAGCTTCAGGAACCCGGAGGCTTTGTGTGGTTGAGGTGCGGCTAATACACGATCAAGCTGGTCTGTTCTGAAATGCCCGCAGGGATGTGCCCCCGCCGCCTTTTTGGTAAAGAAATCTATAAGTTGTTCATCACTCATATGGGTGAAATCAACCACTACTTTATCGCAGGCTTGGCAATACCTCCCGCCTTCCACACCGGTCATTTTATCCCAGCCCATACTGCATGGCTCATTTACCGAAATATGAATAGCCTGTTTATTCATACCTTAAAGCTATATCAAATATCCATCCCGATTATCACGGGAGTATAATAAAACAAACATCTCGCTGCCGCCGGTTTGCAACAGAAGTCTATAGAATATATCACCTGGCGATAAGGTACCTTATCTTTCAAACATAGTCTCCCCGGAATAACATCCCGCTTTGGCGGGAGGGGGATAGGGGGACAACTCACACACCACACCCGTCATTGCCTGCCCGACGCCATCATTCAGGCAGGTTCTCTAGCCACATGCAGAATATAAAACTTATACAAACATCTCTTATTGCCGCCTCATTTGGCTTTGTTAAACATATACCGTGATATTTTCCATTCCTCGTTCTCTTTATTCAAAAAGAAAAATTCACGGTTTTCTTCAGCTGCGGTTTGTCCGTTGGCATGGATCAAGACGGTGCCCTGTGAAGATGTTTGGGCAAATGCAACATCGCCGCTTACCACTATTTCTTCAATACTGAATTTAACGTTCAATTGAATAGTCTGAAAAACATGCTCGTAGGATGCTTTTAACTGTTCTTTCCCTTTTGCTGTCGGAAGGGTGGTGGGCATAAATACCCCATCATCAGTGTACACTTGCAATACCTTGTTTACGTCAGAAGTATTGAGAGCTTCCTCGTAAGTACGTAGTAAATTCTGGATGGCTGATTTTTCTATGGATTGTTCCATTGTAGTTTGATTTAAGTTATTTGAGTGAATATGAATGCTCATTAAGCTACCTGCAATTATTAATGATCGCGAAATGTTTGCTCCACCTCTCCAAGTGTCACAGTTTTACCCAGTGCGCCAAATTCATGCAGATCTCCAAATACTTCAATGCGTATCGACTGGTCAATGCCACCTATATGAAAAGGAGTAAAACCACTATCTGTGATAAGCTCGGCCACTTGTTTTATGCTTTTCGTGCTGTCTGAAGCATAGAACAGTACTTTTCTTTCAGGTTCATTAAAAGCAGCATTTACTAATGAACCTACCCCAAGGGTTCCAAATGCTTTTACTAGTATGCTATCCGGTGGAATCAACCCGGCAATAATATTACCTGCCGATTGGTTTTTATCAATGATTTTTTTAAAACCACCGTTACCGTCGGGTGCAATAGGGTTGGAAACATCTATGATGATCTTGCCGTGTAATTCATTGGCATATTCTTGTACAAACTCCTGAATTTTATCAAAGTAAATAGCAGGAATTACTACCTCAGCTTCCCTGATTGCAGCAGATATTTCCATTGCGGTTACCTTCTCTCCTAAAACACCTGCCAGCTTTTCAGCCTTTGATAAATCGCGCGACGCGATAATTACAGGATGGTCTCCTTTTATAAGATTACCGGCAATGGCCGTGCCAATATTACCTAAGCCAATAATGGCCACTTTTGTTTGCTCACTTACGTTATTCATCGCTTTATCGTTTTAAGATTGTTTGTCGATATTGACAACACAAAGGTGCGATGACTATAATTGCGGGCCTATGAACTAAATTAAGAAAGAGGCTTAATATAGATTAAGGGTTAGAGGGTTTTCCCGTTCTCTGGTTCCTGATTTTGCTCAGGAATTCCGGAGTAATACCCAGGTAAGATGCGATCTGTGTATTCGGCAAACGATTTGCCAGGTTAGGATAATGCTCAAGGAAATTTTCATACCGCTCAAGTGCTGAAACACTAAGGGTTTGCAGCAGCCTGTTTTGCAGTTCAATGTATTTATCTTCTATAATAACACGAAAATTCCGGTCGAACTTTGGATAGTTACTGTATAAATACCAGAGCGCGCCTTTAGATAGCTGCAACACAACTGACGGTTCTATGGCTTCTATGAATAATTTGGAGGGTTTTTCTTTATGCAAACTGTCAATGTCAGAGATCCAGTCATCTTCAGCTGCAAACGCAAGGTTAAATTCGGTACCGGAATTGTCTACTCCGTACATTTTAAAACAGCCTTTTACTACATACGTAAAATACTTGCAAATGTCTCCTTCCTGCAAAATGTATTGCCTGCGTTTTACTTTTTTTTCTACCAGGTGACCCGTAAGAGCTGATATTTCCGCTTCATCCAAAGGGAGATACTTATCAAAATGTGCAACAATACTATTCATCAGCTGTCTCAGGTGTCATTATTATCTAAAATAGTTAATGTAACTCTTTTTTCAAACAGTGGGTTATACTGTTAAGGCATAACCCTCCACTGGCGCAGATGTTTCGCAGAGCATCTGTGTCTGCCAGGTCATCCGGTCTGCGACCGGCATTCAAGCTTTCTCGCCACATACTGGAATAACACTGATACAAAATTAGTCTCCCCGGAATATCATCCCGCTTCGGCGGGAGGGGGATAGGGGGAGATACGCTCCACTGGCGCAGATGTTTCGCAGAGCATCTGTGTCTGCCAGGTCATCCGGTCTGCGACCGGCATTCAAGCTATATCGTTAAATCATATATTCTGTCGCTTTACGGTATGCTGTCTTTCAAAATTAGTCTCCCCTTAAGGGGGATAGGGGGAGATACGCTTAAAGGAATACCCACACACTAATAACATCTTAGCTACTCAGCGACTAAGTGCTTCTAATCCAAACATCTAAATTTGTTTGTACGATTTTAGCCATTCTTGATTTCTATTTTGTTGGTTTGATAATCGTATGTCATAATTAAATGCCTGTCCCAATTTAAGAATTCGTCACAAGTGAAATCAAGTTTTGAGTCTTTCCAATCTTTAAACTCGATCATGTCCATTTTAATTGGGCTTTCAATTCGTTCTTTGTGTTTTATGCTCACCTTAACTCTTTCAAAGTTGTAAGAGTCTGCAAGAATAAAATCCCCATTAGGGGTAACCGTCAAATTGTGATATTGCGGTTGGTTCTCAAGAGCTGTTAAATTTCCCGTTACTCTATCAAGTTGGTACAAATAGTCCGATGTTAAAATCAAAACAATGTTTCTGATTGTTGAGATGGCAATTTGTCTCGGGAAGCCACGAAAATGTCCACACCATTCTGAAAAGTTGTCATTAGTGAATTTAATGAAAGTCCAACTTTGAGAATTCCACACGCTTTCCTTGTCATAAATCCTTTCGCTGTATTCTCCTGAATATGGCTGGTTTATTATTTCTGCTTCAATTATCATTGTTGTGCCCGGTTTTAAAAGGGATCTGATTTAGAATTACATAAATTCAACTATTCCAATAGACAATACAAATTTATATCATAATCCACTGGCGCAGATGTTTCGCAGAGCATCTGTGTCTACCAAGTCATCCGGTCTGCGACCGGCATTCAAGCTATATCGATAAAAACATATATTCTGCCGCCTTACGGTATGCCGTCTTTCAAAATTAGTCTCCCCGGAATATCATCCCGCTTCACCGGGAGGGGGATAGGGGGAAATCCTAATCCTAATTTAATTGATAATATTGTCTATTATGCGTATATTTGTTATAATAAACAAAACCCCAATATCATATGAAATACCACCCTTACCCGCCACCAATTCAAATGATCACCATCAATAAGTTATCAGGCCCCAACCATCGGTTGGGGCTTTTTTATCAATTGTTAACTACAAACAAAACACCGTTTTACTTAACAACACTTAACAGTTTGTTTTCAAGATATTCATTATCAGCTTGTTACAACGGTGCGATATTGCCCTTAGTTAAACCCCTTATTCCGGTACTTAACAATTTTCAGGAAAATAAAGCCCCTTTAGGGGCTGGGGTTTATCTTTGCACCATGAATCTCAATGCTCCTGAATATATAGCCAATTATATAGGTGGCAGCCTGCAGGCGCCCCTTGGCGGCCAATACATGGATAATGTGAACCCCGCAACGGGTGAGGTGTACAGCCATACGCCCGATAGTGACATAAAAGACATTGAAGAGGCGGTAGGTGCGGCAAGGGCTGCATTCCCCATGTGGAGCACAACGGCGGCTGAGGAACGTTTCAAGATACTCAACCGCATAGCCGAGCTGATAGATGAGAACCTGGATGCTCTTGCGCTGGCCGAGACCAACGACAATGGTAAGCCGTTATGGCTCAGTAAAAAGGTGGATATTCCCCGTGCTTCCAGTAATTTCAGGTTTTTCGCTACCGGGCTCATGCATTTCGCCTCCGAAAGTCATATGACCGAGGACAGGGCCATCAACTATACGCTCCGCCAGCCTATCGGCGTGGTGGGTTGTATCTCTCCGTGGAACCTGCCGCTATATCTCTTTTCGTGGAAGATAGCACCGGCTCTGGCCGCGGGCAACTGCGTGGTGGCCAAGCCCAGTGAGGTGACGCCCATGACAGGTTACCTGCTCAGCGTCATCTGCAAAGAGGCAGGGCTGCCCGATGGTGTGCTGAACATCGTACACGGTAACGGTCCCAACTGTGGCAGTGCTATCGTATCACATCCTGAGATAAAAGCAATATCATTTACAGGCAGTACCCGCGCGGGTAAAGAGATAGCTGCTATAGCAGGGCCTATGTTCAAAAAGATATCTCTGGAACTGGGCGGTAAGAACCCCAATATCATATTCGCCGATTGCGATTGGGATAAGATGATGCGTACTACACTGCAATCCTCATTCGCCAACCAGGGGCAGATCTGCCTTTGCGGTAGCCGTGTATTGGTAGAGGAGAGTATATATGAAAAATTTAAGGAGGAGTTTGTGGCACGTGCTGCAAAACTCATCCCCGGCGACCCGTTGGACGATAACAGCAAACAAGGCGCGGTAGTAAGCAAACTGCATTTTGACAAAGTAATGAGCTGTATAGAACTGGCCAAAGAAGAAGGTGGTAAGATACTGCTGGGTGGCGAGGCAGTAAAAGGTACCGGCCGCTGCGAGAATGGCTTCTTTATACAACCAACGATCGTAGAAGGGCTCGGCGCAAGTTGCCGCACCAATATGGAAGAGATATTCGGCCCTGTGGTGACGATACAATCTTTCAGAACGGAAGAAGAGGCGCTGGACCTGGCCAATTGCAGTGATTATGGCCTTGCGGCTACTATATGGACACAGGACATCACCCGTGCCAATCGTGTAGCTATGAATGTGAAGAGTGGTATCATCTGGGTCAACTGTTGGCTGTTCCGCGACCTGCGTACGCCGTTCGGAGGCTTCAACAGTTCAGGTGTAGGCCGCGAAGGTGGCTGGGAAGCCATGAAGTTCTTTACAGACCCTAAAAATGTTTGCGTGGAGTTGTAACACGTCATTGCGAGGAACGAAGCAATCTCGCGCGACTTTTTGGTTTTAACTTTTAAATTTTGACTTAAGATTATGAGCGATAAACTTTCAACAGATAAAGCACCTAAACCCGTAGGATTGTACCCGCATGCCCGCAAAGCAGGCAACCTGTTATTCCTGTCGGGCATAGGCCCGCGCAATGCAGGTGAGAATGATATGGTAGTACCCGGATTGAAACTGGACAAGAACGGAAACTTCCTCGAGTTTGATTTTGAAGCGCAATGCCGCAACGTATTTGACAATGTGCGCATCGTATTGGAAGAATGTGGCAGCAGTTGGGATAAACTGGTAGACGTAACTGTTTTTCTGGTAAACATGAAGCGCGACTTTGCAACCTATAACAGGGTATACGCAGAGTACTTCAAAGACAATCAGCCTTGCCGCACTACGGTGGAGATAAGTTCATTGCCTACACCCATAGCTATCGAGCTCAAGTGTATTGCAACAATTGATTAAGGCGCTATCGGTACGTCTATCCTGAGCTGACGGGTGAATGGCCGGCCATTGGCGTCTTTACCGTTCACCTTCCACATTACAGAGCGAAGCTCGGAGTGCATGGGTTTTTGTTTGGTATTCTTGGTTCTGCGTACAGAGTTCAGCCACTGCTGTATCCCGTTCCTCGACCAGTTCCTGGCTCTGGCGTCACGGCTTATGGCATTACGGATAGCCCTGTTGGATACTACCAGTCCCTGGAGTTTGTTGTCTTCCAGGCCTTCTATCTGGTAAACGCCGTTGCTGCCTTTTACCTTCTTCCACTCCGTCAGCTTTCTCAGCGATTCAAGTGGTAAGGTTCCGAGGTTATTGCGTGCAACAATGATGGTCTGGTAGCGCATATACACATCGTTGATCTCGGCACCCTGTATGGTTATCTTGTTACCCACCAGCGAACCTTCTGTCAGCTCGTAGCTGGCGCCATAGTCGGTTTCAAGGTTAGGCTCTTTATAAGTTTTGGTTCCTATTCCCGGGATGAAGAATGTTACCTGCGGGAAAGGCACTTCCAATCCGGCGCCAGTAACAGGCGCGGCTGGTACATCGGTATTAGCTGTCGGTTGGCTGCTGTCAGCAGGAGCCTGGGGTGAGGTGTCTTTTTCTGTAGAGGCAATAGTAACCGGTCTGCTGGTAACTATGTTCAGGTCGTTCACCACGTCGACCAGGTATTGGCTGTCTGTCTCGGTAACGATTGTGGCCGGGTCGCCCATTTTGATAGGTGGCGCCTGCCCGGTAGGATTGCTGCTGTTGTTGCAGCCACCCAGCATAACTGCAATAAATAGTATTCCGTATATGTATATCCGATTATTCATTTGTTGCATTTACCACTGCTAAGTTAAAAAACACGCTGACTAATAAAGGGTGCTGTTGCTGATTTTAACTAAATCAAAAGTTCAGCAACTTTTGCACTGACTCGTGCAGCCTGCTTTTAGCCATGAAGTTCTGCTCCAGTTCTATAGCGAATGGTACCGGAGTATCTAAGCTCGCACAACGCACAATTGGCGCGTCCAGCATGGTGAAACAGTGTTCTGTTATCCATGCGCTTATCTCGCCGCCAATGCCGCCAAACAGGGTGTCTTCGTGCAGTATCAGCACTTTGCCCGTGCGGCTTACAGATGCTTTTATGGCATCATAATCCAGCGGTAGCAGGGTGCGCAGGTCTAGTATATCGAAGGATATATCAGGGTGTTGCTCTGCGTATTGCATAGCCCAGTGTACGCCACTGCCATAGGTGATGATGCTGATATCTTCGCCTACCTGTACAGGCCTGGCTTTACCTATTTCTATGGTATAGTAATCGTCGGGCACCATGCTGCTGATACTGCGGTACAGTGCCTTATGTTCAAAGAACATCACCGGGTTAGGGTCGTTGATAGCGGCTATGAGTAAACCCTTGGCGTCTTCAGGGGTAGAAGGATATATCACTTTCAGGCCCGGGGTATGTGTAAACCAGGCCTCGTTGCTTTGCGAGTGGAATGGCCCCGCGCCAACACCGCCACCTGTAGGCATACGTACCACTACATCGGCATTCTGCCCCCAGCGGTAGTATATTTTGGCCAGGTTATTAATGATCTGGTTGAAACCCACGGTCACGAAATCAGCGAATTGCATTTCCATCATGGCTTTATAGCCTTTGAGTGAAAGCCCCAACGCCGCCCCGACTATCGCACTCTCGCAGATAGGCGTATTGCGTACGCGGTCTTTGCCAAATTCATCCACAAAACCTTCTGTGACTTTAAAGGCACCGCCATATTCTGCTATATCCTGTCCCATCAGTACCAGGTTAGGGTATTTTTGCATGCTCTGCCTCAGTGCATCGCTTATGGCATTGATCAGTTTTTTCTCGCTCTTGTTATTCGTAGCGGGCTCTATGGCTGTATTGTCAAAAGGAGCATACAGGTCTGCAAGTTCTTCTTTCGTGTCCGGCTCAATGGCTCCGGCCTCGAAACCTTTGGCAAGTCCTGCTTCTATCTCAGCTTTGATGCCTTCCCTTATTTCATTAATGAGGAACTGGTTCAGTATCTCATTCTCTACCAGATATTCTTCAAATCGCTGTACCGGGTCTTTTTTGCCCCATTCTTCAAATAGTTCTTTGGGTACATATTTTACACCGCTGGCCTCTTCGTGTCCACGCATACGGAAGGTCATACATTCAATAAGCATAGGCTTCTGCTCGCGTATACAATATTCTCTTGCTTCGCTTACCGCTTTATGTACTTCCAGTATATTATTACCATCTATGGTAATGCCCACCATGCCATATCCTATAGCCCTGTCTGCCAGGTGTTTGCAGGCATATTGTTCGTTTACAGGCGTGCTCAGGCCATAACCGTTGTTCTCTATCAGGAATATGACCGGCAGGTCCCATACGGCTGCTACGTTCAGTGCTTCGTGAAAATCACCTTCGCTGGTACCCCCGTCTCCGGTAAAGGCCAGGGCTATCTTTTGTTCTTTTCTCAGTTTGTGAGCCAGTGCCACACCATCGGCAATGGCCAGTTGCGGCCCAAGGTGCGATATCATACCACATATATGATATTCGTTAGTACCAAAATGGAAAGAGCGCTCCCTGCCTTTGCTGAAACCCTCTTTCTTACCTTGCCATTGCATAAATAATTTATCAAATGGGACATGGCGTGATGTGAATACTCCCAGGTTGCGATGCAGTGGCATAATATACTCATCGTTGTCCATGGCCAATGTGGCGCCGGCAGCAATAGCCTCCTGCCCGATACCGCTGAACCACTTACTGATACGCCCCTGTCTTAGCAGCACAAGCATCTTCTCTTCTATCATGCGAGGGCGCAGCATATGTGTATATAACTCAATAAGTTGTTCTATACTGTAGCCTGTCTTGTCGAAATGCATATGCGGTATTTGAATGCAAATGTAAAGTTATCTGTCGCAATCGCATATTTTATGCACATGTTGTTCAGGAATTTCCACGTTTGAGATATGAGGTTGAATAAAATTTTTGCTTCACTAATTCTTTTTTAACTTTGTGTGACCGATTGAGCAATTCCCCAAAATTTATTGGATCTATAGCTACGTAAACGGTCTGAAAAATCAGAAGCGTCATGACTAAGTACATTTTTGTAACCGGAGGTGTTACCTCTTCATTAGGTAAAGGTATTATTGCAGCATCGCT